>JBAIXS010000277.1:0-5781 GCA_037916395.1 Candidatus Sulfobium mesophilum | reverse complement strand
ATATGCATCAAAAAACGTTAAGTGGCGGAGAGGCAGGGATTCGAACCCTGGGTGAAGTTTTACCCCCACAACCGCTTAGCAGGCGGCTGCCTTCGACCTACTCGGCCACCTCTCCAAAACGAAATATTTTACAATAACCACTCACCTTTGTAAAGGAAATGACAGTCTTGAATTCGTCGACAACCATGTGCAATAGCGGCTCCAGGCTGATCCATGGCCCACATCACGTCACCGCTGCTGTCTGAACAACTCAGAAGAGAATCCCCAGGCCAAGGAAGATCTGAACAGCATAGAGGCTCAGTACAGTCAAGCCCAAAGCAATATGTTCCGTTCTCCAGTCAGGGATATTCACTTTTATTCTCCTTGAGACGGCATAAGTCGCCGCAAGACAAAAAATGAGGGCCAGTCCCATGGCAAAATGAAGGTGGTACTTCACGAGTACGCCAAAGTGTATAAAAACTATTGTCAATCCGGAAATAAAACCGACAAGTCCAAGAACGACTAGCACAGGGCCTACGCTCCTGTGCTTTTTTATAAGATAAGGCGCAATTACACCTGCTTCTCTCTCCCGTCTTATCTTAAAGCCGGTCAATGCCTGGCAGATAAAAAGAATCGCAGCTCCGAGATTAAATGCCCCGTGAATAAGCCTCAGATATCCTATCAGTTGCCGCACTATTGTTTAGTGCTGGAAGAAAATCTGCTAAGCCAGACTATATGGCTCTTTTCTTCATCAATGATCTGAGAGACGACCTCCTTTTCCCCAAAAACGTCCCTTATCGCGTAGAAATAAAGCAGCGTCTCCTTTTCAAACCCGATTGCGGTCCTGACAGCATCTTCAATGCTCTTTACTCCATCCATCGAGGGCAGCGATTTGTTCTTCCCTAGGAAGAATTCGGATTCAACAATCGCCCTTAAATATTTAGAGACCTCATCCCAGGCCTCTTCGCCGCGGTCCTTAACTGTACGCATAAGTTCCGAAAACTTTTTCTCATGTTCGAGTTCCTTCCTGGCAAGCGTCTCACACAAATCCTTGATCTGCGGGCTGTCACCAAAGCGTTTAGCCACCTCAAGATAAAAATCATGTCCCAGTCTTTCTGCTTGGACCGCCTGTTCAACGGCTTCCCGCAACGAAAATTTTTCCATGCGCCCTCCCAGTGTCATTCGTTATATCTAAAGCTTATTCCATCTCCCCAATGTCGTCAACAGTTATCGTGCCGTCGTCAATCAGCTGACCGATCAGTGAAAAGCCGCCGCAGGGCGAGGCGTTTCTGACGTCAACGATAAAGTCGCAACCTTCCTTATAAAACTCACAGACAGGGCACATTTTACTCATGAGAGCTTCAGCAGTCTCAGGACATACCTGCCTGTGGCGGTCATCGAAGCAGATCTTTCTGCCCTTCGCCAGAAGCATCTGCGTCTCAACGAACCCGCGGCATGCCAGCGTCTCATCCTTTGAAGGCTTATAATAGGGACAAAGCCGCAGGCAAAGTTGTTTCGAAATTGACATGCTTTATTTTATCGCTAAATCCGGGGCCGGAGCAATGTTTGACCGCTCTCAATGATAAACATTGCTATGTTAAGTTCAAAAGGCAGGTCCTGCCCCAGACTAATCATAAACTATGTTGGACAAACATCAGATGTGGTAATATAAGCATGAAGGTAAGTACCCTCCAAATGATCCCCATTTCGAAAACTTACCTTCTATCCACAAAGGGCAGGCCTATCCCCGATCCCCAGGCCTGCCCGCTTATTTCCTTTCTATCCCTTGGATTAAGGCGCCAATACGCGTTAACATAATTCATGCGCTTTTTTCTAACAGACTCCTGTGTACTCAAATGGCTTGAAACGCCATCGGTCTATAACATCGCCACAGACGAGCTCTACGAACTGGATGAAGAATCTTTCGCATTTCTCAAAATATGTTCTTCCGAGAGTGGTGGATATTGTAAAGACCGTAAATTCGCAGACTATTGCCTAAAGGAAGGGATTCTCGCGACCGGGAGAATTTCCGGCGGGAGGCCTCCCCTTGTGCGGTCAGCGCACCCATCACTTCGTTATCTGGAACTGCAGATTACTGACAGATGCAATTTAAAGTGCAGACACTGCTATATAGGCGAGGAAGGAAAAAGAGAACTCGCCACGGCCGAAATAGAAAAAGTCCTGAGGGAATTCGAGATGATGCAGGGACTGCGGCTGCTCATTACCGGGGGGGAGCCGCTGATGCACAGCCGCTTTAAGGATATAAACCGCATGCTACCGTCATTTTCGTTCAGGAAGGTGCTGCTGACAAACGGCATCATTGTAAAAAAAGAGACCCTGGAAACACTTAACGTCCACGAAATCCAGATAAGCATCGACGGCCTTGAAGGCTCACATGACCTGCTCCGGGGAAAAGGGACCTTCAGAGCCGCTTTGGAAGCCGCCGAAAACTGCCTTGCAAGAGGAATTGCCGTATCTGTCTCTACCATGGTCCACCCGGCTGATCTTAATGACTTCGATGCGCTCGAAAAACTCTTCAGGGAAATGGGAATAAGGGAATGGAGCGTAGATGTGCCGTCTATGACCGGCCGGATGAAAGAGAATAAGGATTTATACATAAGCCCGGAGGAAGGCGGCAGATATCTTTCTTATGGATATGGCAGCGGCATCCACGGAGGTGAACCCGGTTTCGGTTGCGGTCTGCACTTGATGTCAGTCTCCGCAGACGGGCGGGCTTCGAAATGCACGTTCTACCACGATATGCCGGCCGGTAATATCGCAGACGGCTTGGCAGCCTGCTGGGAAAAAATAGCTCCTGTCAGACTGGATGCCCTTAAGTGTAACTGCAGATACCTTCAACAATGCAGAGGCGGATGCAGATACAGGGCCGGACTTCTCGAAGGCCCCAACGGGAGAGACCTTTACAGGTGCGCCCTGTATGATATAATTTGACTAAGAAGGCGGCTTGAAGCCAGAATTTTCCCACGAAAGGCGGTGCGTTTATGACGATCAGAAAAGTGCAGAAAAAGTCTGCTCTCACCTGTAAATGCAAAAGTTCCTGTTAAGCAACACTCCCGATAAGAAGACCCCCTCACCCCGGCTGGGGTGAGGGGGTTTTTTGTGGCAATTTACGCGGGCATCCGCCGTACTTCAGCTTACCGCTGATCTTGCAGTCACAGACTTCCAGGGTCTGTTTTATTCCACCTTTTTCGGGGGGTGAGGCGTTGGTGTGACATATCCAAGCATCCTCGACCCTGCTCCGGCCCAGTCGATATTTTTGAAAAATGACTCGATATAGTCAGCCCTCTTCAGTCCGTAATCGATCATAAAGGCATGCTCGAACACGTCCATGATCAATATAGGCAAGCAGCCTGCGGGGTGTCCTGTATCATGCTCGTTTATCCAGGAGTTAAGGAGTCTGTGGTCCGTGTTGTCCTGGTAAAGCACCGCCCAACCAATGCCCCTCATCGCACCCGTCGCCCTGAAGTCCTTTTCCCATTCCTCAACGCTGCCGAAATCACGCTGCATCTGTTTGCTAAGGGGACTGTTTTTGTCCAGAGGAGTTTTCCCTCCGAGGTTTTCGAAGTAATATTCATGCAGCCTCATGCCGTTGAACTCCCATCCGAGTCTCCTTTTGAGTTCGGCATATTCAGGGGTTCCTGTCTTTGCGTCTTTCTGCATCTGGGCCAGGGTATCGAGCACCTTGTTTGTATTCGTCACATACCCCTGATACAACGTAAAATGGTTTTTAAGAATTGTTTCGCTGAACCCGCTCATCCCGATCAATTTGCTGTAGTCTTTAGCTGTGTAAGGCATATGCTCTCCTCCTTTGCATAAATCAATAGCGTTTATTTATAAAGCCTAACATATCCCAAGTCATTGTCAATCTTTCAGGTTTTATATGTCAGGTTTTATAAATTGAATTGCTTTCGGGTTTCTTAAAGGGGAGATCCACGAGAAGTCGGCAGGCTGCTAAAGGCCGGGTAGTACGGTATTTCTATCTCACATTCCCTCTTTCATCCTCCAGTCAAATCCGTTTTCCTGTAAAGCGGAAAGTATCTCATGAAGGTGCTCTTTCCCCTTCGTCTCGACAGTGAATGTCACCCTCGTCATGACAACGGGCAGATCAGGAGACATCCGGTCATGTACAACGTTAAGTATATTGCCCTTCCGGCCGGCGATGATACCTGCAAGAGATTGGAGTCTGCCGGGTACATCTTCTACTGTAACGTCAAACACCCCTATCCTCCCGCTTGTCACAAGACCCTTGTGGATTATCCTGTCGATAAGAGTGAAGTCTATATTTCCACCGCTTACAATAAGGGCCACTTTCTTGCCCTCAAATATCTTTTTGTTTGCAATCAAGGCTGCGAGCGCTGCAGCGCCGGCTCCCTCGACCACGAGCTTCTTCCTTTCAAGAAACAAAAGGATGGCCATCGCGACATCGTCCTCTTCGACAAGTATCATATCGTCGACATATCTGCGGATTATTTCAAACGGTCTCTCACCGACTTTTCCAACGGCAATGCCGTCTGCTATCGTAGCCCGCGGATTTCTCTCCACGATCTTCTTATCTTTAAAAGAGACATATGCCGAAGGGGCGGATGCCGCCTGAATGCCGATAATCCTCGTGCCGGGAGACAATGATTTCATTGCCACTGCAATCCCTGAAATCAGACCGCCTCCGCCAACGGGCACAAGACAATAATCCGCTTCTTTAAGGACCTCGGCAATCTCCAATCCGACAGTCCCCTGCCCCGCAATGATTGCATCGTCATCAAAGGCATGTATGAACTCATGGTCTTTATGTGAAAGCGCGTAACCCAGGGCGTCGCTGAAACTGTTTCCATAAAGAATTACTTCAGCGCCATATCCCTTCGTAGCCATCTGTTTGACGATCGATGTCGCCACAGGCATCACTATCTTCGCCTGTTTTCCAAGCTTCTGAGCAGCGAAAGCCACCCCCTGCGCATGGTTTCCCATTGATGCGGCAATAACCTTGTCTCTCTGGACATCGATAATCCTGTTGACCGCGCCACGCACCTTGAAGGAACCGGTCTTCTGCAGGTTTTCGGCTTTCAGGTAAACATCCGCACCCGTCATTAAGCTGAAAGAGTTCGAATGGATTAAAGGGCTCTTATGAATAAAAGGGCCGATCCTGCCTGCAGCGTCTGTGATGTCTTTTAACCCTATCAAGTTCCCTCCTCAGTTTCCTTGCGAATGGCCAAACTAATTGAAATCCCGGGCAATCTTAAGATGCAGAGCCCGAAAGTATCAACTCTGAGTGTAACGGGTTCTGCCCAACTGCTTCAACATCACCAGAGACAGCAGGAACATCCCGACGCTTATC
Organism: Candidatus Sulfobium mesophilum; assembly: GCA_037916395.1. Classification (GTDB taxonomy): domain Bacteria; phylum Nitrospirota; class Thermodesulfovibrionia; order Thermodesulfovibrionales; family UBA6898; genus Sulfobium; species Sulfobium mesophilum_A. The sequence continues at coordinate 452 of JBAIXS010000277.1, read as the reverse complement.
CCCTGGGAAATCGAAACGCCACCTGCAATAAAGCCTCTGATTTCATCCCCCCTGAAAACCTCTACCAAGGCCCGGATAATCGAGTAATTAAAAATGTATACCCAGAAAAGTTGTCCCTTAAAAGACTGCCGCCTCCTAAGCGCCATCAGTATCAGAAAGTTAAGGACCTCGGCAGTAGATTCATAAAGCTGCACAGGATGAAGCGCAACCCCCTTCACAGCAAGCGAATCCGGGTTGCTGAATACAACTGCCCACGGCACTCCTTCGGCGGGCTTGCCATAGCAGCATCCCGCACAAAAACAGCCAAGACGGCCGATGGCATGCCCCAGCGCAATCGAAGGCGCCCAGATGTCGGCAGCATCCCATAATGGGAGGGCCTCTTTCTTGGCCAGATAGACGGCCACCGGCAGGGCCAGCAATACGCCCCCGTAGAAGACAAGCCCACCTTCCCA
>JBAIXS010000276.1:0-4192 GCA_037916395.1 Candidatus Sulfobium mesophilum | reverse complement strand
GAGTGAAGGTGAGATGGGCGAACGCCTTAAAAGGAGCCTTCTTTACCGCCCTGTTTCTCGAAGTGGCAAAACACTTTTTTACATGGTATGTGGTGTCAATAGCCCACCTGGGGAAAATTTATGGCCCGCTGGCTGCTTTTATCTTTTTCTTACTCTGGATGTTTTATTCGTCATGTATTTTTTTAATGGGCGCGGAGATGGTTCATAATCTTGGCCGCAAAGGAAGTCCTAAAAGAAGCCTATAATTATAGTTGGGAGGAGTATGATCGAGCTGATTGGCAAGATAGTTGAAGTTGGTACGCCTGAGACCACGTATATGGGCAGACTGGCCGAGGTCAACGAAGAAGAGGTATACCTTGAGACGGAAGAAGGCTGGGTTGTGGTGCCCATTGAAAAAGTAGCTTACATACGCGAGCCGGAGGATTAGTTTATGATATGGAAGCAGTCAATCAACTGTCGTGAGAAAATAGGACCATAGCATTTGTGATCGCGATATCTCTTCAGTCAGGCAGCAACGGAAACTGCATATTTGTTGAGTCTTGCGGCGTGAGATTGCTCTTCGACGCTGGTATATCAGGTGTTACTGCTGAGCGGCGACTTGCACAGTACGGCCGCCAGATCAGAGCCGTGGATGCGCTTTTTATATCCCATGACCACTCGGACCATGCGAAGTTCGCCGGGGTTTACAATCGAAAATATGGACTTCCTCTTTATTCTACAGCAAAGACTCTTTATGCCGCTGACAATAGATGCGGGCTTGGCCCCCTGGAAGCAATCGGATTATTTGAGGCCGGGAAGACGCTTACTTTCGGGCCAGTCTCTGTCCAGACGATTTCAACTCCGCATGACGGCGAGGACGGTGTAATCTTCATCGTGGAATCTCGGAACAAGCGCCTCGGCATAATGACTGATCTCGGGCATGTCTTTGGCCGATTGGCTGTTGAAGTCGCCTCCCTGGACGCCGTATTCATTGAAAGCAATTACGACCCTGATATGCTGGATGCCGGCCCTTATCCCGCTTTTCTCAAACGAAGGATAACGGGGCCGGGAGGACATATTTCAAATATCGAGTCGGCGGAACTGCTCTCCGGCGGTGCGCGGCTGAAATGGGCCTGTCTTTCACATCTTTCCGAACAAAATAACGATCCTGGCGTGGCTCTGCGGACTCATCATGACATCCTGGGGGGAAAGCTGAAGCTCTTTGCTGCCAGTCGCTACTCAGCCACGGGCGTCTTGCACGTCTGATTGGGTCCCTCCGTTGCCTTCCCTCTAGTAATAGCGTCGGCGTTAAGACAATTTCATTATACCTTAATCTCCTTTTAATGTGCGGGTATTATCCTGAGGGCCATAAGGCTTGTATGTAATGGAGGTGAAAAGGCATGAAGGTTGAGGATAAATCGGCGGCAGATTCACAGTGTGAGAGCGGAGTGGGCATTCAGCGCTTTCTTAATCAAATAAGTCCATCAGAGGCTATGAAGAAAGCAGGGGCTTATTATTTTCCGGCTGAACAAGACTGGCATGATATCTTAGACACTATAACTGACATGATTACCATACATGACAGTGAGTTCAACATCATCCATGCCAATAAGGCGGCAAAGAAGAGACTGGGTCTGCCGGTTCTGAACAAACCTGATGCAAAATGCTACGAGTATTATCACGGAAGCGACGTGCCGCCGGCGGGATGCCCTAGTTGCAGGTGTCTGGGGACACAGAAGCCTCTGACCTTCGAAACCTTCGAGCCGCATCTGAACATGCATATAGAGATAAGGGCGATTCCGAGGCTTGATGGGGATGGCAAGGTGCTGGGACTGATACATATAGTCAGGGATATTTCAAGCCGCAAACTGAGGGAAGAAGAGTTGCAACTGCACAGGGACCACCTTGAGTGGATGGTCCGCCGCCGGACCGGGGAAATTACGGCAATTAATGAACGGCTTCAAAAAGAGATCGCAGAGAAGAAGCGTGCCGGTGATGAAACGGAGCAGCTCATAAAGCAGCTTCGGGAAGAACTTTCGAAAATTAAGAAAATAAGCGGGTGGCTCCGCATGTGCGCCTGGTGCAAAAAAATCCAGGATGATCAGGGCTCCTGGAAGCAGGCTGAGGCATTTATATGTGAACATTCGGTCGCCCGGTTTACCCACGGTATCTGCCCATCATGCGCGGGGAAGCTTACGGAAGCATAAGATAAGAATAAGAATGCCGGCCGCTCTTTATTTCAGACTGGACCAGAGGCATTCTTCGCCGAAGTCCTCTATCCCCGAGTAATCGGCGCATGCCTTAGGACGGTTTTCATATATGCTGCACCCCTCCGGAGTAAGATGCTGGCATGTGTGCTTGAAGGAGAGGATTATGGCGTCTTCCTCAAGTCTGCTGACATCGAACCCGCGCGCCTCATAAAAATCAACAATCGTTTCTGCAGAGCAGCTGTACAGCACTGGATGTGTGTAAACAAATATTTCTTTGCAGCACTTCTGACAGGAGATGCAAAGCCTCTCTTTTTCGGTCAAATCCTTTTTTGACATTTTTTCATTATAACAAAAAGGCCGGATATTATTACCTCGGCAACTATTTACATCAAACATTTCATGCTCCGACTTGACCGGAGCATCCAGTTCCTTCCAGATTTCCCGGTCAAGCCGCGGAATGACGGCTTTTAGGTATTTATTGTCGGAAGCAAAATGCGATTCTTCCGCCTCAGACGCTTTTGTTCGGTTATAATACATGCATCGGATGAAGGTGGATATTATATGGAATGCCTGAATATATCGGTAAAGGGTAAGGTCCAGGGAGTGGGATTCAGGCCATTCGTGTATAACCTGGCAAGGTCGCTCGGGGTGAGGGGGTTTATCGCCAATACCGCTGAGGGCGTTTATATTACCGCCGAGGGCGGTGACTTAAGCTCTTTCCTTGAGAGGCTCAGAAAGGATAGTCCGCCCCTTTCAACGATCATCAGCATCGACATTACACCGGCGGGGTCAGGGGGTTACGCTGATTTTTCAATACGAGGAAGCCGTGAGAACGGCGGCTTCACGCTGGTATCGCCGGATGTTTCCGTTTGCGAAGACTGCCTTCGTGAGCTCTTTGATCCGGCTGACAGGCGCTACCTTTATCCTTTCATCAACTGCACCAATTGCGGGCCTCGATATTCGATTACGAAATCTGTGCCTTACGACAGGGGTCGGACGACCATGGACGTTTTTGGTATGTGCCGGGATTGCCGGGCCGAATACGATGATCCTGCGAACAGGCGCTTTCATGCACAGCCCAACGCATGCGGCAGGTGCGGCCCTGATGTTGAGTTGAGGGTTGGCGCTAAGGTTATAAAAGCGGCTGAAAAGGAAGGTCCTATTCCTGCTGCGATAAGGCTTCTTAAGGAAGGAAGGATTTTAGCTATAAAGGGCCTCGGGGGCTTCCATCTCGCCTGTGACGCATTAAATAAAGAAGCGGTCTCGGAACTGAGAAAGAGGAAGAGAAGAAACAATAAGCCCTTCGCGATGATGGCACCTGACATCGGTTCCGTAAAGAAGTTCTGTCATGTCTCTGAAAAAGAGGAGGCCCTTTTGCTCACAGGCAAAAGGCCCGTTCTCCTCCTTCGCAAAAAAGAGGACTGCGGACTTGCGGCAGCTGTTTGTCCTCACAACAACAGCGCCGGATTTATGCTCCCCTACACACCTCTTCATTACCTGCTTTTTCATTACCCGGCATCCTCTGCATACGACGGCGGCAATAGGCGCGCTGCTCACTTCAGCGCTCTTGTCATGACGAGCGGAAATATTTCCGAGGAGCCTATAGTGATCAGCAACGAAGAGGCGATTGCAAAACTCACCGGCATAGCCGATGCCTTCCTGTTTCATGACCGTGGGATATTTATGAGAGTTGATGACTCGGTTTTGAAAGTCCCTGGAAGCGGTATAGCAGCCTCTGCAGATGCCTGGGCGGATTTCGAAGCGCCTGCGTTTTTTATCCGAAGGGCGCGGGGATACGCTCCCGACCCTATACCTTTACACGAAGACGGACCCGAGGTGCTCGGCTGCGGGGCGGATTTGAAAAATACGTTCACCTTGATAAAAGGCAGATATGCGATTACGAGCCAGCATATCGGAGATATGGAAAATTTCGAAACGCTCTGTTTTTTTGAAGAGACTCTAAAAAACCTTCAGGCGGTTTACAGGTCAGAGCCTGAGGCGAT
>JBAIXS010000275.1:0-1813 GCA_037916395.1 Candidatus Sulfobium mesophilum | reverse complement strand
CAGAGGAGATATCATAGGCATTGACCGCTTTGGCGCTTCGGCGCCCGCGAAGGTGCTTTTTGAGAAATTCGGCTTAACCGCTGAAAATATCATAGCCAGGGCAAAGAGGCTGCTCAGGAGAAAAGGCGTTAAATAGCGCCATTTAAGGATTGTCTTTAGCCGTCATACCGGCGAGCAGACTGTGTCCTATTGCCCTTTTTGTCATTGCGAGCGACCGAAGGGAGCGCGGCAATCGCTGAATTATCAATACATTGTGTGATTGCTTCGGTCGTTTTACTCCCTCGCAATGACATTGCGACACAGTCTGGAAAGCCGGTATCCAGCGACGTTGTGCGATTCCCTTACCCAGCTCTGTCTCTGTATAATAAATATATGTCTGATCTTGGTCAGCAAAGCGGAAAAAGCGAAGGGAAAGCGCTGTCGAAAAAATTTCTGATCATCTTTGTCCTTGTCGGCGTTCTTTTCGGCGCCGCCGGAGGTTTTGTTTACTGGGCCCTTTCCGATCTCCCCAGGGTAAATGCGATAGAGGAATATGTGCCGGCCGAATCCTCCAAGGTGTATTCCAGCGACGGCAAAATATTGGCGGAATTTTATTACGAGCGCAGGACATTTGTTCCCTATTACAAGATACCCGATCATGTCAGAAAGGCCTTTGTCGCAATCGAAGACGTCCGCTTCTACAGCCATCCGGGAGTCGACTTCATAGGCATATTCAGGGCGCTGGTTCAGGACATCAGGGCCCGCGGCATGGTCCAGGGCGGAAGCACCATTACTCAGCAACTGGCAAAGATGCTTTTTCTTAAACCTGAAAAATCCATTATGCGAAAAATCAAGGAGGCTGTTATATCTCTTCAGATCGAAAGACGGTATACGAAAGACGAGATCCTTGGCATCTACCTCAACCAGGCATATTTCGGCACCAGGGCCTTCGGCATAGAAGCGGCCTCACAGGCTTATTTCGGCAAACCCGTAACAGAGCTGTCGGTAGGGGAAGGCGCACTGCTTGCGACACTGCCGAAGGCGCCCTCACAATATTCTCCCTTCAAGAATCCGGAGAAATCAAAGGAACGCCGCTCATCCGTATTAAACATCATGCTCAGACATAAGTTCATAACGGCCGCCCAGTATGAAAGTGCGCTGCATGAGCCGCTGCCTAATGCCCCTCACTTCAGGAAATACGAGGCGCCTTATTTCGTAGAACTTCTCAGGCAGCAGATGGAGCATAAATACGGCAGGGAGATCTACACCGCAGGGTACAGGGTCCATTCCACCATCGACTCATCTATGCAGCATATAGCGGAAGAGGCCCTGGAAAAAGGTGTGATGAATGTTGAAAAAAGGGTAAAGCCGGGTATTCAGGCTTCGCTCATCGCGGTCGATATCCACACAGGTCACATAAAGGCCATGGTCGGAGGTTTTGACTTCTGGCAAAACCAGTTCAACAGGGCCACGCAGGCGCTAAGGCAGCCGGGGTCGGCCTTTAAGCCCTTCGTATACTGCTGCGCTTTGGAAAACGGCATGACGCCGCAGGATGTCATAGCTGATGCGCCGATCTCTTTCAAAGGGGCCCGTCCCGGTCAGATGTGGTCTCCCAAAAATTATGACGGGAAATATCATGGCCCCGTTACTCTAAGGACCGCCCTGGCAAAATCTCTGAACGCCGCAACAGTGAGGCTCGCCGGCAGAGTGGGAATAGACAACATCATAGGTACTGCGAGAGAGCTGGGGATAACGAGCGAACTCCAGCCCTACCTCCCTCTTGCATTAGGCGCTTCGGACGTCACGCTTGTGGAAATGGTCGGCGCCTACTGCG
>JBAIXS010000274.1:0-5749 GCA_037916395.1 Candidatus Sulfobium mesophilum | reverse complement strand
CCTTCTTGAATCCCTATATTATCTCGGGTTTTCAGCAAGTCAACGCTATTCCCTGGCGCATCAGAAGCGTCTTCCGTGCAGGGTGATCAGCATAGGCAATATAACAGTGGGCGGCACAGGCAAGACGCCGGCGGCAATCGCTGTTGCCGAGGCGGCCCAAAAAAGGGGCCTGAAGCCTGTCATTCTGACGCGCGGATATAAGGGTAGAGCAAAAGGGCCATGTTTTGTGACAGATGGGAAAGGGCCTCTGCTTTCTGTCAGAGATGCTGGAGATGAGCCGGTGCTTATGGGTGAGAGACTGAAGGGCGTCCCAATTATAAAGGGCAGCGCAAGATTTGATGCAGGGATGTTCGCTCTCCGAAAACTCCAGATCGGGGAAGCCGAACTCAAGTCTCATATCTTTATCCTCGATGATGGTTTCCAGCACAGGAGCCTTTACCGAGACAAGGATATCGTCCTTTTAGATTACGAAAACCCCTTTGCAGACAATCTGCTTCTTCCTTTGGGAAGGCTTAGGGAGCCGGTTAATTCTCTTTGCCGGGCGGATATTGTTGTGATTACAAAGACCGGTGGAAACAGCAGGAAAGATAACGGCGCAAACGATGAAATGTTGAAAGTCATAAGACGTTACAGTCCGAAGTCAGCGCTTTTTTTTGCCCGGCACACACCTGTTTCATGCGCCTTGCACTCCGGCGAGGAAAAACCATCTCGTTGGCTTGCAGAAAAAAAGGTCTTCGGATTTTGCGCGATTGCATCGCCGGATGCCTTTCGAAAAACCCTGGCAGACTTAGGCGCTTTGGTTTGCGGTTTTAGAGCTTTCAGCGACCATTATAAGTATATGCAGCAGGACATCTCAGCTATGATACAAGCCGCTAAGCAGTCAGGGGCCGGGTGGATTGTAACTACGGAAAAGGATATAATAAAGGCCAGAAGTCTCGATTTGCCTGATAATATTGCTGTGGTGAGGATCATATTTGACGCGGAGGAAAGTTTTTTTGACAGGGCATTCAGTCTCTAGACAATTGCCGGTCCGGGAGGAACAGGGTGGTAAGGTATATTAACGTTAAGAGCAGGGCAAGGACCGAGTTTATAGATATTACTGAGAAAGTCCAGGAGGTTTTGAAAGAGGCCGGCGCGATAAGCGGAGTATGCTTCCTCTATGTGCCTCATACCACGGCTGCGGTAACGGTAAACGAAGGAGCGGATCCGAGTGTGCAGCGCGATATCCAGGCTCTCCTGAACAGACTGGTCCCCTTTGAAGGTGACTATCACCATAGGGAAGGAAATTCCTCAGCCCACATTAAGGCGTCTGTAATAGGAATAACGGAAAACGTTCTTGTCGAGGAGGGCAGGCTGGTCCTCGGCACCTGGCAATCGATTTTTTTCTGCGAGTTCGACGGCCCCCGCCACAGAAGGGTGGCGCTTAAATTTATCGGCGACAGAAAAAGCAGTTAACCGACCCGGGGCTCTTTTGCTATTGACATGCGCCGTACGGCGGGATGGATTATGCCTGAAGAGAAGACCTTCGACGAACTTTCCTACTTAAGAAGTGAGGTCAGACGACTCAGACAATCTCTCAACGTTCTTACGCCTCCTCTGGATGTAATCCTGAAGCGGCGCGGCTTCCCCATCTATAAAAAGGAGCCGGGAGACGACCTTCTGATTCCCGCTGAGAATTTTCTCAAAGGGTACTATAAAACTCTTCACAGATATTCTTTCCGTTTATTTCTCCGTGATGTGATTAAACATCAGAATTATTTTACATGCGAAAAGGTCGCCAGGTTTGCCACGTCCGGAGTTACGGAAGAATATATACGGTATCTTGAGGAGATCGGCCTTGCAAAGAAGCATAAGGACGGATTTGCGCTTGTGCGGCATATCAAAAGTTTTGGAGAGACGCTCGAATGGTTTGTTGCTGAGGTCTTTAAAAGGGAATTCGGAGCTGAGGCCATCTGGGGTGTTAAGTTTAAAAGACCTAATATCGGCGGTGATTATGACGTGCTCGCCAAGATATACGGTTCATCTTTGTTGTACGTTGAGGTCAAGTCTTCACCTCCGAAACAGATATATGACAATGAAATAGCGGCTTTTCTTGACAGAGTGTCTGATCTTGCGCCTGAGATCTCTCTTTTTTTTATGGACACAGAGCTAAGGATGAAGGACAAGATAGTTCCGATGTTTGAAGAGGAACTCAGAAGAAGACACACGCGCCCCGACGTGACGCGAATGGAAAAAGAGCTCTTTCAGATTAGGGGCAAAATCTTTATAATAAACTCCAAAGACAGTATTGTGCGCAATCTCGAAGCAGTGTTGAACTGGCGCTTGAGGAGGCAGAGCGGTTAAGGTCGGTGCGTAAAAGAGTGCACTGTTGACTCAAATTTCACCTTCGATAGATTATCTTGGTGTTCACTTACCCGGAAAGAGGTATAATAGCAAAGTAAAATTCTTACTATCCCGGTAGGTATATTTTCATAACAAAATTGACAAGGAGGGTTATATGATCGGCAGTGAGTTAAAAAACGTCATATCATTGGGCAACCAGGGCATCGAGATCAGGGACCATAAGGGACTTTCAGCCCTCATGGACAGACTTATTTATGAGGCGGTTTTTTCAGACGAGGAAAAGAAGAAGAAACTCTTTCTTATCATCAAGGAGATAGCAAAGGCATATGGAGCGGTCCCTGCTTCAGTTCAGGGACTCTACGAAGAGATGGGCCGGAATTATCCCGGCTTTACCGTGCCTGCAATGAATATAAGAGGCCTCACCTATGATTCGGCCAGAGCCGTTTTCAGAAGGGCTCTGGATATGAAAGTTGGGGCCTTTATCTTTGAAATAGCGCGTTCCGAGATAGGATATACCAAGCAGAGGCCGTTGGAATATGCTGCAGTCGTCCTTGCCGCCGCTGTCCGGGAAGGCTATCGCGGCCCGGTTTTTTTGCAGGGCGATCATTTCCAGCTGGTGAGGAAGAATTTTCTTGCCGACCCCGCGGCGGAAACAGGCTATGTAAAGGGGCTTATCCAGGAGGCGATAGAGGCCGAATTTTATAATATAGATATCGATTCATCTACCCTGGTCGACCTTGATAAGCCTACGATAAAGGAGCAGCAACGGCCTAACTTCGAAAAGACAGCCGAACTGGCAGCACTGATAAGAGAAATACAACCGAAGGGGATCGATATTTCGATTGGCGGGGAGATCGGCGAAATAGGGAAGAAAAACAGCAACCCTGATGAGCTTAAGGGATATCTTGATGGGTTTAAGGAAACCTTTAAAGGGGGGAAGGGACTCAGCAAACTCAGCGTACAGACCGGCACCTCTCATGGAGGGGTTGTTTTGCCGGACGGCTCATTGGCAAAGGTGAAAATAGATTTCGAAACGCTCCGTCTGTTATCGGACATCGCAAGGAAGGAATATGGTCTTTCGGGCGCCGTTCAGCATGGCGCCTCTACCTTGCCTGAAGAGGCGTTTCATATGTTTCCTGAGACGGGAACGTCGGAAGTGCATCTGGCGACAGGGTTCCAGAACATTATCTATGACAGCAAACACCTCCCTGCCGAGTTCAGGGACGAGGTTTATGCATACATAAGAGCCGAATTTGCCAAGGAGAAGAAGGAAGACCAGACAGAGGAGCAGTTTCTTTACAGCACGAGAAAAAAGGGTTTCGGCACCCTCAAAAAGAGATGGTGGGACCTGCCTGCTCAGATAAAAGAGCCTATTATGAAGGAGCTTGAGGACAAATTCGGACTCCTGTTTGATAAGCTGAAAGTCGGAAATACGATGGAGATTGTTCAGAGGACCGTTAAGCCGGCTGTTGTAAATAAAGAAATAGACCTCTCTGTTTTAAAATAAGCCCGGCGGATAGCGGGGACTCAAAAAAAGGTGTATGGCCAGAAAAAAAGAAATAGTGGGCATAATTGTCGGAGGGGGGCCTGCGCCTGGCATCAATGGAGTCATTAGTTCCGCGACGATTGAGGCCGTAAATCATGGAAAGACTGTTATAGGTATAAGGGGCGGCTTTAAGAGTCTCTTTGATGGGGATATCCGTAGCGCGGTTCCGCTTGCCCTTGAGGATGTTTCGCGTATACATACCGAGGGAGGTTCCATAGTAAGGACCTCCCGTGATTACCCTGACAGAGTAAAAAAGAAGTTCAATACTCTTATGTCTACTATTGAGCGTCTGGGCATCCGCTATCTGGTCACAATCGGCGGCGACGGCACCTTATTTATGTCCAACTGGATAGAGAGAGAGGCGCGCGGCCGTATGAATATCGTTCATGTGCCTAAAACTATAGATAATGACATACCGCTGCCAGGCGGCGTTTCCACATTCGGATACGAGACAGCGCGACACTGGGGTGTGGAGATAGTCAAGAATATAATGGAGGACGCAAGGACGACGGGCCGGTGGTATTTTGTACCGACAATGGGAAGAAATGCCGGCCACCTCGCATTGGGTATAGGCAAGGCCGCGGGTGCCACGATAACCCTCATACCTGAAGAATTCAAGGAAAAAAAAGTTTCGGTAAAAAAAGTGGCAGACATCCTTACAGGGGCGATTATAAAAAGACTTCATGTCGGCAAAGACCACGGCGTTGCAATTTTGGCAGAGGGGATTTCTGAAAAGTTCGACGTCGAGGAACTGAGCCATTACGAGTCTCTTGAAAAGGATGAGACGGGCCGGATAAGGCTTTCCGAGATCCAACTCGGACGGGTGCTGAAGAATTTTGTCAAAAAGAACCTCGATGATGTGGGCATAAGTGCTACCATTGTCGACAAAAATATTGGTTATGAGCTGAGGGCTGCCGACCCGATACCTTATGATATCGAATACACCAGGAATCTTGGGTACGGGGCGATTAAATTTCTCCTTAACGGAGGCACCGGCGCCATGATTGTATTTGACGAGGGCAGACTAAGGCCTATATCTTTTGTCGAGATGATAGATCCTTCTACCGGCTGCACGAAGATTAGCCTTGTGGATGTCTGCGCTGAAAAATATGAGGTAGGGCGAAAATATATGATCAGGTTCGAAAAGGAGGACTTCGAGCCCAAAAATGCCGCGGCCCTTGCCAAAAGAGCGCGGATGAGCGTCAAAGAGTTCCTCTGCAGGTTCTCCTATCTGGTTGAATAGGCTGCGCCGGACCTTTTTTTCGCGGCGGGCGTACGACTTGCCGAGTTGTAGCGCACGCGTCCATGATTGATAGTTTTCATTGAAGCTTCGCATCCCTCCTTCGTATCTTCATAAGAGAAAGGGTTTTATCGATAGCATGGTCGGACAGTAAGATTCCGCAGAAGACAATGACAGAGGCATGATGGAGAGACCCCAAAAAGTAAAGGCTTTGGCAGGTGTGCCGGTCCCCAAAATTGCTGCCCGGTGGGAGACACCGGATAACAAGAGCACACCGCCAAAGCCTCTACCGTGCCTGACACAAACCTTAAATGGCATGTCAGCCCCGATCCCGACCGCACCCCCCGTAGCTATACTGCGATAGCGATCTCCTCCAAGAGATTTCAATAGTACGTTATTAATGAAGCAATCGTGATGCCAATATCTGTGGAAGAGAGAAGTTATTGATTTGCAAGGACTTATGGAGCGGACCATTGCCGGGTGATATAAAAATTAGATACAAATCATTCAGTAATCTGAATAGTCAGAGAAATATTGCTTCAAATCCGCATGATACACTCCAAGGAATATTGAGAAATCAAGAGAATCTCAATATTTTGCCGCGTCGTTTCATCCAGTTC
>JBAIXS010000273.1:0-3795 GCA_037916395.1 Candidatus Sulfobium mesophilum | reverse complement strand
ATGCACCTCTTCGACCTCGCCATCGGTCAGCGTCCTGTCGGAGGCGCGATAGGTTATTCTGTAGGCAAGGCTCTTTTTCCCCTGCGGAATATTCTTTCCCTTGTAATGATCGAAGATTTCGACGCCTTCGATAAACCCTGATTTATATGCATTCAGCTCTTTCATCACCTTTGCCGAGGAAATGCCTTCATCTAAAACAATCGCAATATCCCGCTCTACCGCAGGATATCTAGGTATCTGAACATAGGTCAGTTTGTCTGGTGCAAGGGAAAGTAACTTATCGAGGTCCAACTCAAACACTACGATTTCGGGTTTATTTATTTTAAGATCAAGTTTTTCGGCCACAACCGGCGCAAGTTCACCGATAAAGCCGATCCTTAAATCATCCATGACAATATCAGCCGACTTCCCCCTATGCAAAAAAACCTCTCCTGAGGGCTCATATGAATATCCCTTTATTTTCATATCGTCAAAAATAGAATCAACCGTCCCTTTCGCGACAAAAAAAGACGGGGTTTCGTCCTTCCACACAGACGGCAGATTTTCCCTGAAGAAGATGCCGCCAAGCATGAGCTTCTCTTTAGGCAGCTGCCCGCCTTCATCTATGAAGACTTTTGACAGTTCAAACAGCCTTATATCTCTTATGCCCCGCGAAAGATTATAAAGGAAGTTGTTTAACAGAGAAGGCAGAAGAGTCGTCCTCATGAGGGAGTCCTCCTGCCTCAGAGGATTCATGACCTTTATGTGATGTCTCCGCAGATCGCCCGCGGGTATCGACAGCAGCTCCAGATCGGTTTCATTCATAAAACTATAATTTATCACTTCGGTAAAGCCGGTCTTCCTGATCGATTCCTTGATCCTGCTGACATTGATCTCTTTGCTGTTAAGAACACCTTCAGACAGCGAAGTCTTGGGAATTTTGGCAGGAATCCTGTCAAAACCGTATATGCGCGCAACTTCCTCCAGGACATCATAATATTCCCTTATATCGCGTCTGTAGGGAGGCGGAAAGGCTACACACTTTTCACCATGATCTTCAGTGCGCACGCCAACGCTCCGGAGCGTCTGAAGAATTTCTGCCTTCTTGAGTTCCGCGCCGAGCAGCGAATTTATCCTGTCGTAAGAGATCTGCACAGGTTTCTCAACATACCGTACGGGATAGGCATCGACCATCTCATGTATCTTCCCGCCTCCCGTCTGCTCAATAAGAAGGGCCGCCCTGTTCAGGGCATTCTGAAGAAATATAATGTCCGTTCCTCTTTCAAACCTGTATGAAGATTCTGTTTTAAGCCCAAGAGACTTCGAGGTCCTCCTCACCGAAGCAGGCTCAAAATAAGCGCTTTCAAGAAATATGTTTGTCGTGCCTGAAGCAACGCTTGAGCCCCCTCCCCCCATAACGCCGGCAATGGCCACCGGATCTTTCCCATCCCAGATGAGCAGCATATCAGGAGACAATTTTCTCTCCGCGCCGTCGAGTGTGGTAATGCTTTTATTATTACCGGCCTTCGCAACCCTTATCTTCTTTCCAACCAATTTATCTTCATCGAAGCCGTGAAGGGGATGGCCGAGTTCAAGAAGCACATAATTAGTGATGTCAACGACGTTATTGTTAAGCGACCTTATACCACATTTTTCAAGGCGCTCCTTAAGCCACTGGGGAGAATCGCAGATGCTCACGCCTGAGATCGACCTGCCTGTGTATCTGTTGCAGAGATCCGGATCGAGAATTTCGACTGTGACGTTTGATGCGGTCACCACCCCTTTGACATCTGTATCGGGCATTTTAAGCGAAAGGCCGAAAACGGCTGCGACTTCTCTTGCGATGCCGAGTATGCTGAGGCAGTCCGGCCTGTTGGGGGTTACATTAACCTCAAAAACAACGTCGTCACCTGCCGCCTCCATGCCTTCTATCTCAAGCCCGGCCATGGTAAGCCTGTGCGCCACCTCCTGGGCAGAAGCCTGAACATCAACAAAATCCTTAAGCCATTCGAAGGAAACTTTCACCGAATAAAACTCCCAATAATTGGATCGCTACCAAGAATAAAAATGGACAGGGGACTGTCTTTGAACTGCTTTATTTTGTCGGATTCAAACGACATATATGGTTTCAGCGACAACATACCTCGGAGGTCCCGACTCATCGGGACCGAGAATGAGTGAAAAGACTGTTTCCTGTCCATAGAAACCATCTCAAAACTGCCTCAAGAATCTCAGATCGTTTTCATAAAAGAGACGTATGTCATCAATCGAGTACTTAAGCATCGTCATTCTCTCGACGCCCATTCCGAACGCAAAGCCCGAGTATATGGCTGGATCGTATCCGGCCATCTCAAACACACGGGGATTGACAAGCCCCGAGCCGAGGACTTCGAGCCATCCGGTAGTCTTACAGACCCTGCATCCCTGCCCTTTGCAAAAAACGCAGCCGATATCGACTTCAGCGCTTGGCTCCGTAAAGGGGAAGTAGCTTGGCCTGAACCTCACCGGCGTGTCCTTGTCGAAGAAGCTGTGGATGAATAATTCAAGCACCCCCTTAAGATCACTGAAGGACACGTTGGTGTCAACCATGAGACCCTCAACCTGATGGAACATGGCGGTATGAGAGACGTCAGCATCGCAGCGGTAAACCTTCCCCGGAGCAATGATCTTAAGGGGCGGCTTTGTTTTTTCCATAACCCTCACCTGAACCGGCGAGGTATGGGTCCGTAAAACCACGTCATCGGAGATATAGAAGGTATCCTGCATGTCCCTGGCCGGGTGGTCCCTGGGAATATTGAGGGCTTCAAAATTGTAATGATCGAGTTCAATCTCAGGCCCGTCTTCTATGCCGAAACCCATCGAGACAAATATGTCCTTTATCTCGGAAAGGACCTGGTTTATCGGATGTATTCTTCCAAACGGAACGGATTTACCGGGGAGAGTGATGTCTATCTTTTCGGTGAGAAGCCGCCTCTCCTGGTCGCCTTCCTTAAGCAGGAGTTCCCTGCCCTTTAGCGACTCCTCGACGAAATTCTTGAGTTCGTTGATCCTCCTGCCGAATTCTTTCTTCCGGCCGGGATCAGAGACAGACGAAAGGGCCTTAAGTTTTAAAGTTACGAGCCCCTTCTTTCCTGAATACCTGGCCCTCACCTGCTGTAGATCGGCGAGGGTTTCTACCTTAGCGATGTCGGATCGAAACGTCTCCTCTATCTGTGCAAGTGAACTGACTAACTGCTCTGGAGAGAGAAGTTCATCCACCGGATGCGCTATGAGGCCAACTGCGTTTTTACTTTCTCAGCAATAAGGCTGAACGCCTTCGGGTCGCTATAGGCCAGATCGGCCAGTGATTTTCTGTCAAGTGCTATGTCGGACTTGCTCAGCCCATGCATAAACTGGCTGTAATTCATCCCCATAGCGCGCACCGCAGCACTGATCCTGGTTATCCAGAGAGACCTGAACTCACGCTTCTTCGCCTTCCTGTCGTGATATGCGTACTGAAGCGCCTTATCGACGGCTTCGGTAGCTGTCCTGTATAGGCGGCTTCTGCCACCGTAATAGCCCTTCGCCCTGTCGAGTATCTTTTTCCTTCTTTGTCTTGTCTTAAAACCACCTTTTGCCCTAGGCATCTTCTCCTCCTAAAAATCACTTTTAAAATAAAAATAGTCACATCCGCTTATCAAGTTACGGATGAGGACCAGGCCCACCTCTATCCCCTTCCTGTAGGGGCACAAAACGAGGTCCCCTCCCGCATGTGGCGGGAAGGAGCAGGGGGTGAGCAATATCAGAACGAATACGGCAGCAGTTTCTTTATTCCAG
>JBAIXS010000272.1:0-5848 GCA_037916395.1 Candidatus Sulfobium mesophilum | reverse complement strand
CCTCTTCAGAGTTCCCTATGACACACACGACCTTACCCTTGAAGAATGCGGCATCGCAGACAGCGCAGTAGCTTACGCCTCTGCCGAGGAACTCAGCCTCACCCCTGATCGCAGGCTTTCTTCCCATGGAGCCGGTTGCTATGATGACAGCCCTACCGCGGTAGCTTTTCTCCATAGTAAAGACCTCTTTGATATCGGAATCAAGCTTCACTCCGATCACCTGTGCCTCTACATATTCCGTACCGAAATTGAGGGCCTGCCTGCGAAATATATCGAGAAGTTCCCTGCCGGAGACTGGAGATGCTAACCCGGGATAATTTTCAATGTGACTTGTGTAGGCGAGCGCCCCTGCAGTAGCCGATTTATCAAGAACTACTGTTTTAAGTTTTGCCCTTGAGGTGTATTGCGCAGCGGAAAGTCCGCCAGGACCCCCGCCTATTATGATTACGTCATATATATCTTCAGCTTCGGCCATAACTCCTCCTGATCAGAATTTTCTCAGAATATTATAGTATGTGTCTCTTTGCGCAGGCTTAAATCCGGATGATCTTATGGCATTGATTATGTCATTTTTCGATACGCAGTAGCTTACGCCTGTGGACGCAACCACATTCTCTTCTATCATTGTCGAGCCGAAATCATTTGCGCCGAACCTCAGGCTCACCTGGGCAAGCTTTAATCCCTGCGTCACCCATGAGGCCTGGATATTTTCAATGTTGTCCAGATAAAGCCTTGATAGGGCGAGCACCCTGAGATAATCAACTGCAGTGGCAGTTTGGAATTTTGGATTTCGGCCCTCTGACTTAGGAGTTCTTTTAGACTTTTTACCTTTCACCTCAAACTTTTTACTTAGTTCAGTGTTGCCCGGCTGAAACGACCAGGGGATGAAGGCCGTGAATCCGCCTGTCCTGTCCTGCAGCTGTCTGACTGAATCGAGATGTTCAATGATATCCTCGGGGCTTTCAACGCTGCCGAACATCATCGTAGCTGTAGTCCTCATCCCTATCCGGTGTGCTGCTTCCATGACGGAGAGCCAGCGGGAAGACCGTATCTTTTTCGGGCTTAGGATCTCTCTTACCCTGTCCGAAAGGATCTCGGCGCCGCCGCCGGGTATTGAATCCAGTCCGGCATTTCTCAATATAAGGAGGGTTTCTTGTATGGTAAGATCAGCTGAATCGGCTATATAACATATCTCCGGAGGAGAAAAACCATGGACGTTTATGCTGAACCTCTTCTTAATTGAAGACAACAGGTCTACGTAGTAGTCGATGTCAAGCGAGGGGTGAAGCCCGCCCTGGATCAATATCTGGGTGCCGCCGAGTTCTATGGTTTCCTCTATCTTGGCAAATAGCGTGCCTTCATCCAAAAGGTAGGCGTCGGGCGCATCTTCGTCCCTCCAGAAAGCGCAGAAACTGCACTTATTGATGCATACATTTGTGTAGTTGATGTTTCTGTCTATGATGAATGTAACGAAGCCATCCGGATGAAGGGCTTTTCTTAGCTCGTCAGCCTCGGCGCCAAGTTCCAGGAGATCGGAATTCCTGAGCATCTCAAGCGCTTGCCTTTTAGTGATACGTCCCTCAAGCATGGCCTTTTCCATCCCGCCTGATCTTTCTGTAGAAGGAATCTCTCTCCACCGGGACCTTTCCTGCCTTCCTGATAAGATGGACCAACTCCTCAGCCGTGAGCTGTTCCCCGGTAAGCGCCCCGGCAGCGTGCGTGATTTTTTCTTCAATGATTGTCCCGTCGAAATCATCAGCCCCGAATTTAAGAGCGAGCTGGGATATCTTTTCCCCCAGCATGATCCAGTATGCCTTGACATGATCGAAATTATCGAGCACCAAACGGCTTATGGCGATTGTCTTTAGGTCGTCAATCCCGGAAGTGTATCTCCCTTTTATTTCGGTATTCTTAGGATGATACGCAAGCGGAATAAATGCCTGGAACCCTCCTGTGCTGTCCTGAAGATTTCTGAGTTTCAGGAGATGATCAACGCGGTGTTCGTGTTTTTCGATGTGTCCGTACAGCATAGTTGCGTTTGTTCTGATGCCGGCCTTATGGGCTGCTTCCATAACCTGAAGCCATCTTCCGCCTGAAATCTTTTCAGGGCATAGACGGTTTCTAACCAGGGGATCGAATATCTCTGCACCCCCTCCCGGCATTGAGCCCAGGCCGCTTGCCTTTAAAGCGGTCAGAGTTTCCCTAAGCCCGAGGCCGCTTATTTTGGCCATATAATCCACCTCCACGGCTGTGAAGGCCTTGATGTGGAGCTTAGGGAAATTCTTATTAATCGTAGATATCATTTCGAGATAATATTCGAAGGGCCACTGCGGATGCAGTCCGCCGACGATATGTACTTCTGAGATAGGGCGGTCCCCATGAACCAGGGGTCGGAGCTTACTGACAATTTCTTCAATAGTCAGTTCGAAGGCGCCTTCCTGCCCGGCAGATCTGCTGAAGGCGCAGAACCTGCATCTGTTTACGCAGATGTTTGTCGGGTTGATGTGTCGGTTTCTTATAAAGTAGGCATTGTTACCGTTTTTCTTTTGGGCCACCAAGGACGCAAGCCTGCCAAGAGAAAAAATGTCGTCACTTTCGAAGAGTCTTATCGCGTCCCGTTTCGTCAGCCGTTTCTCTGCGAGAACTTTTTCTTCGATCTTACCGAGCATCCTTAATTATAAATCAAAGCCGCATGTAAGGCCAAGGAAGCTAATAATCTACCATTAAAATTTGTGAGGGGACGCATTCGAACGGTTTCAGCGGCGCGTAGTGCCCGTTGCGGGCGCGCCGGTGCCTCGGAACGAAGTGAGAATGAGAGAGAATGCCGTCTGCTCACAAATGAGGACCTTCGTAATGGTGAATCGAGAGCAAGTGCATTTTGTGTGCATTTTGTTGACGGAATATGCGTGTATGTGTAATATATTAAGGCTCCTTGCTCTTTCCCTTGGAAAGGGCTTTAATCCCTGCTTCGGCAGGGAAAAATCCATAAGGAGGTGTTTGAATGAACATCTACGAAAACATCGTTATTCTCAATGCCGCGCTCCCCGATGAAGAAATCAACGCATCACTTCAGAAGATCAAGGACCTGATCGTCAATTCAGGCGGCGAGATCCTCAAGACCGACATGTGGGGCAGGAGGAAACTGGCCTACGAGATTAAGAAGCAGAACAAAGGTATGTATACGCTTCTGATCTTTAAGACGCCGTCTGCAACTATCAAGAAACTCGAGGAATTTTACAAGGTCTTCGACCCGGTCATTAAGTACATGGTGATCAAACTTGGCCCGAAACAGGTGAAACATTTTGAGAGCATTCAGGCCGCAGAGGCTGAACAACCCAAAAGCGAGGGCTAAATGTTCAACAAGGTAATACTCATCGGCAATCTTACCAAAGACCCCGAATTGAGATATACCCCGCAGGGAACCCCTGTCTGCAGCCTGCGGCTTGCCTGCACGACAAAGTATAAGTCCTCGGATTCAATGAAAGAAGAAACCCTCTTTATTGACGTTGTGGTCTGGGGCAAGCAGGGCGAGTCCTGCGGTCAGTATTTGAACAAGGGAAGTTCGGCGCTTGTAGAAGGCAGGCTCCAGGAAAGACGCTGGGAATCTGACGGCCAGCAGAGGTCCAAGTTTGAGGTTGTTGCTCAGACTGTGAGGTTCCTCTCTGCCAAAAGGAGCGCATCACAGGGCGGAGGAGGCGGAGAAGATTTTGCACCGCCTGAAGAGACGACGGATTTAGAACCGTTCTAAAGCGATGTATCAGCACTTATTGGCATATATTTTTTTGCTGTCATTCCCGCCACCCCGTACTTGATACGGGTGCGTCGGGAATCTTTCTCCAGAAAGACTCCGGACAAGCCGGAGTGACGGACTTAAGGTGATTGCATAAAAGAAATACTAGAGACACATAATATTTAGACAACAGACATAATCAAAAGGAGACACAAATGGCGTATCAACAGAAGAGATTCCAGAGAAGAAAATTTTGCAAGTTCTGCTCTGAAAAGACAGAGTTTATAGACTATAAGGACATAAGGCTGCTGAGGTCCTACCTGACCGAAAGGGGAAAGATTCTTTCAAGGAGAATGACGGGGACTTGCGCGAAGCACCAGAGGGAACTGAATGAGGCGATCATGAGGGGCCGCAATATTGCGCTTCTCTCCTTCGTAGAGAAATAAGATGAGGGTTCCCAAGTCCTGGGTGCCGATACTGGCCAAAAGGATATCCGAGAACCTCACCCTTAGGGAAGCTGTGAAGATAACGGTCACCATGGATAAGTTTATCGAGAAGACGGAAGAGATCATTATGGAAGAACTTGCTGTGGAGGACAGGCTCAACGAAGAAGTCAGGGAACTGCTTAAAAAGCATGCCACAGATATCGAGCGGGGAAGAATGGACTACCGTAAGCTCTTTGAACTGACTAAACAGAAACTGGTAAAGGAAAGAAACCTCGTCTTATGATGCTTTCAGAGGATAAGATATCCCATCTCAGCCATGTGCTCCTGAAGGGCCTGATGAAACAGAGGCTTGTGGAACTGGTTGAAGACGAAGCTGCTATACGCCGGGAAATAAAACGAACAATTGTTTCAGAGCTGAAAATAGGTGAAGAGATTGACGAAATTGTCAGGAAGAAACTACAGTCATTTTCAAGGAAGCTTATAGAAGGCAGCCCTGAATGGGAAGTACTTTACAAGAAATTCTTCCGGGAAGAGGAGATAAAGAAGGGCAGAGCCACAGGCTGAAGAGGGGCATACTGCTCCTCCTGCTCGTTGCTTCCTGGCTTTTCCTGCTTGCTGATTTCCCCCTGACTCATCCTGTCATCTGGTTTACACTGGCTTTCATAACGGCACTCGTGTATGCTTTTTTCATTTACAGCATAGGCCAAAAAGAATTATCCGCTGAGTTCCTGCTGGCGTTACTGATGGTCATTTCCGGCATTATTTCCGCTCTTAAACTTCAGTGGCTTAAACTGATTTTTTTCCCGGTCGTTGTCGCTATAGTCTATTTACACCCTCTGAAGGCAATCCTTCATTTGTCTCTTCTTATCCCTGCTGTTGGAATGAAGGATTCTCTCACGGCCTTTATATCCTTTCTGTTTCGGAAGACCCCTTTTTCTGCTGAAACCCTGATTGAGGATGCCGCATTTTCCTTTTTTCTCGCGCTTTCGGCTTTAATGTCAGGATTCATGAGTGAAAGACAAAAAAAACAGAAAGAAGACCTTCAGAAATCATTGGGCGGCATCAGGGAAAAGGCAAAATTGGTCACACGAGAGGCTGCAATGGAATCTCTAAGCAACGACGAAATCATGGTCCACTACCTTGCTTCCAAGCGCATCGCCGACGAGGAGATAAAGGAACTCCTCCTTACGATAAAGAAAGCTGTCCTTGCGGACTCGGTCAATTTTTTTGTCCCCTGCGGAAGCGGCATTGAATTGAGATGCACAACAGATGATAAGGACCCGGTTGTCACAAACAATGGCGGCGTTATCGCCGGATGTCTGAGGGAAAGGCAGATTTTTTCATCCGGCAGTCTCGATGAAAATAATATTGATCTGGGTTACCGCAAAAAAGGGAAAGCAAAAATCACCTCTGTTATCGCCATCCCCCTCTCCGAGAGTTCAACCGTGATAGGCGTACTCACGGTAGACAGTGCCCGCTATCAGGCCTTCAGCGGGATCGAAGGAACCGAGAAAACGGTTGGAATGTTTGCCGACCACCTCGGCAGGATTCTCGAAAGACAAAGGATATCTGTTGCACTCAATCGCGAATTGTCGGGGTTGAAGATACTGGAAAAGGAAAGCTTTTCTTTGGTCGCCTCGCTTAAGATAGATGAGATTTCCGAGAAGCTCTG
>JBAIXS010000271.1:0-1715 GCA_037916395.1 Candidatus Sulfobium mesophilum | reverse complement strand
AGAACGGGGAAGATGTTCGCCTGTGAACATGAAGGCGTCGCTCCGGATATCATGTGTATCGCTAAGGGCATTACTGGAGGATACCTCCCCCTTGCGGCTACCCTTACAACTGATGATATCTATCATGCCTTTCTTGGTGAATACCGTGAGTTTAAAACTTTTTTTCATGGCCATACCTATACGGGAAATCCGCTGGCCTGCGCCGCAGCCATTGCAAACATCAACCTCTTCCGGAAAGAGCAGACGCTGAAACGCCTTCAGCCGAAGATTACATTGTTCTCAAAAGAATTAAAAGGAATCAAAAGCGTCGTCAATGTCGGCGATGTCAGGCAGCGGGGGTTCATGGCTGGAATTGAACTGGTGAAAAGCAGAATAACGAAGGAACCGTACTCACCGGAAGAGAAAATCGGCATGAAAGTCAGCCTTGAATGTCGCAAGCAAGGCCTCATTATCCGTCCGCTCGGCAATGTAATCGTGCTCATGCCTCCCCTCTCGATCTCTCTGCGGGAGCTTAAACGCATGATGCAAATCGTGGGCGACGCCATCAGGCACATTACAGAAAAAGGATGATGTCGTTATTTCCTGTTCTTATCCTCACCTTCTGAGTCCCCAGAATCCGCAGCAGCCTGTTCAGCCTGATCCAGCAGCGCATCCATAGACTTGGCTGCCCTGGCAGCTTTCTTTCCCTTTTCTTCGGATTTTCGATGGACTGCTTCTATTTTATTGCCTGCAGAATTGAAAAGCTGAACTACATCTCCTGCATGGACATAGATCAGATATACCGTCATCCCCCACATCAATACGACCCGAACAATGGCAACAATTTTTTTATGATCGGTATCGAGAATCCCGAGAATAATAAAGGCAAAGACAGCACTCACAAGAATGACAGCAGAGTAAATTGCCCTCTTCCTGAAAGAATCTGTTCCCTCCCTGAATTCGACGGGCTTTTGTTTGTCTGAAACGACGACAGAGGCAGGATGAGGCGCTCCCTCCGGGGCGACTGTCCCTGCAGCGGCCTTCGCCTGTTCGTTGTTCGAGCTGCTTGTCACATTCTTCTCATCCGATTCGCCGCTGACGATTTTGGCTGTTGCTCGGCAGGAGACGGGGACGGATTGCAGGTCGTCCGTAAAATTGACCTGTCCATCGCTGTCCATGTATTTATAGATGGCCGCATAGGTATCCTGTATTGAGAAAAAACCAAATACACAGATAAATCCCAGCATCAGATACAGTTTATTTTTCATGAGTCCCCTCCGTCCCGTGCAAGACTATAATGTAAGTACGCAATAAATGTCAATACTGGTGAGTGGGTATTTTTAGGGTATGGACATTACCAGTGGATTCTAGGACGGATTCTCCGCTTCTTACACTTGATTGCACTTTCACAAGCTATGGAGATGCTCCTTCCCTATAATGAAGGATAGTCAGGTAGTACGGCATTAATTCTTTCCCGGAAGAATGGATGAAAGGAATCCCCGAAAGAAACATCTTTCCCCGCCGGCACCTATTGATTATGGATATACTATAAGCAGCGCTCATGAGTCCATTCCCGTGTATGTGGAATTCATTAAGGTTATGCACACATTGAACAAAAAGGAAATTATCAGCTGGTGTTTCTTCGATTTCGCAAACTCAAGCTACTCGGCTGTAATTTCGGCGGTAATCTTTCCTGTCTATTACGCGAACGTGATCGTCGGGAACCGGACTGGTGA
>JBAIXS010000270.1:0-4632 GCA_037916395.1 Candidatus Sulfobium mesophilum | reverse complement strand
AGGACAGAGAACTTTTGTAATAGTCCCGCATGCCGTCAAATACCCGTTCCATCGCAAGGTAGAAGCGGCCGTGTCTTTCTTCTCCGGGAGGCCTTAGAAAGCGGCTGCAGAGCATAGGAGTCAGTGTTAGTGAAACAAAACCGGAAATCAGTATCGCCATGCTTATTGTCACGGCAAACTCGTGGAGTAACCTGCCCAGGATACCACCCATGAACAGTACGGGGATAAAGACAGCCACTAGCGAGAGGGTCATTGATAGTATCGTAAAGCCGATCTCCCTCGACCCTTTGAGTGCAGCCTGCATCACGGTTTCACCATGCTCCATATGTCTTACGATGTTTTCAAGCATGACGATGGCGTCGTCCACCACAAAACCCACAGACAGAGTGAGTGCCAGAAGCGATATGTTGTTGATCGAAAAGCCCATCAGGTACATTGCGGCAAACGTCCCGATAAGCGAAAAGGGCAGGGCGAGGCTCGGAATGATCGTGGCCGAGATATTGCGAAGAAAGAGAAATATAACCAATACAACCAGGCAGACCGTCAGAAAGAGCGTAAACTTAACGTCCTCGACCGATTCTCTGATAGAGACAGATCTGTCATACAGTATGTCGAGTCCTACCGAGGCAGGGATCTGTGCGCGGAAGACAGGGAGCAGTTTTTTTATGCTGTCTACTACCTCGATGGTATTCGTCCCGGGCTGCCGTTGAACGGCAAGGATGATGCCGCGCGTCTGGTTGAACCAGCTGGCGGCCTTATTGTTCTCTACGCTGTCTATGACATTTCCTATCTGGTCGAGACGCACCGGCGAGCCGTTACGGTAAGCGACGATCATGGGTCGGTAGTCGGACGCCTTGTAAAGCTGACCAGTGGCCTGTATTGTGAATGCCTGAGTTTTGCCGCTCAGCAGGCCCGTGGGGATGTTTACGTTTCCCATGTTAAGAGCATTTCCTACCTCGTCGATTCCTATCTGTCGCGAAGCTAAAGCCTTAGGATCAACCTGTGCCCTTACGGCGTACTTTTGCGACCCAAAGACCGACACCTGAGCCACGCCGCTTATCATCGATATCCTTTGTGCCATGAAGGTCTCGGCATATTCATCGACTGTATAAAGAGGGAGCGTGGGTGAACTGAGGGCCAGATAGATGACCGGCTGGTCTGCCGGGTTCACTTTATTGAAAGACGGCGGGGCAGGCATGTTCTGCGGAAGCTGGCGCGAGGCACGGGAGATGGCGGTCTGCACGTCCTGAGCAGCAGCATCTATATTTCGGGAGAGATTGAACTGGATGGTGATCTGAGTGGAGCCGATACCGTTTGTGGAGGTCATTGAGTCTACCCCCGCGATGGTTGAAAACTGGCGCTCAAGAGGCGTCGCTACCGCAGAGGCCATGGTGTCGGGGTTTGCCCCCGGCAGACTGGCAGTTACCTGTATGGTAGGGAAATCGACATTCGGCAGATCATTGACCGGCAAAAACCTGTATGCGGCCATGCCGAAGATGAAGATCGCGATCATGACCAGTGAAGTCATGATCGGTCTTTTTATAAATATTTCGGCTATATTCATGGCCGCTTATCCGCTTTGGCACTGCCGGGAGCTGCCGGTGCTGATCGGGCCTCAAGCGGGGCGGGCCTCGTATTTTTTACCTCTACCTTTGCTCCGGGAATCAGGCGCACCTGCCCGTCTGTCACCACCGTCTCACCGGCACTGAGTCCTTTATCTATAACCGTATTGTCCTCGACTGCGAGCGAGCCGATAACAGGGCGGGACTCAACAGTATTATCGGGTTTGACCACGAATACGAACTGTCCGTTTTGTCCCGTCTGAACCGCACTCGTCGGTACCAAAAGTGCGTTTGAACGGTTCGTCAATGTCAGCGCCACATTTACAAATTGCCCGGGCCAGAGCCTCTTTTGCCCGTTCGGGAAAGTCCCTTTGAGTTTTATGGTTCCGGTTGTGGGATCGACCGCATTGTCAACAAAGGTCAGCACTCCCTGCTCGGGCGTCTTATCCTCTTTTGAAATATAAGCCTCCACAGTAATCTTTCCCTGGGACATATATTTTTTTATCTCTTCAAGTTTTTGCTCAGGCACAGAGAAAGTCACGTTTATCGGCTGTATCTGGTTGATCACGACCATTGCCGTGTCGGCGCTTGCCTTTACAAGGTTGCCTTCATGAACAATGAGGTTGCCTGTGCGTCCGCCGATCGGCGAGTATATGTAGCAATACTTTAACTGGAGCCGGGCATTTTCGAGAATGGCATTGTCGGCATTGACTGTGGCCTCGAGGGCGGCAGCGTTGGTGCGGTATTGTTCATACTGCTCCCTGGCAACATATCCCTTCTCTACAAGCTCTTCGTATCTTGCGGCGTCTTTGCGGGCGTTTTCCATCTGCGCCCTGTCTTTTGCAAGATTGGCTTCGGCCTGTTTTACCTGAGCCTCGTATTGCCTGGGGTCGATTGTGAAAAGCAGGGCGCCCCTGGCTACGTCCTGGCCCTCCCTGAAATGCACCTTCTGAAGCGTGCCGCCTATCTGAGACTTGACCTGTATAGTCGAAACGGCTTCGACATTCCCTATCGCCGTCAGCTGCACAGGGACCGTCTTTTGGACAACGGCAGCCACTGAAACAGGCACAAGCGGCTTCTTGGGCGGCTGACTGGAATTGCCGTTCGCACATGAACTGAGAAAGGCAGCCGACAAGGCAATGATTATGACTGTCAGCAAAGCTTTCCATTTACCGCATACGGGATTTTTCTTCATCGACTCTTCTCCTTAACCTTCCAACTATTTATCTTTTTCCGGATGGCATGCCGCCCTGATGCAGCAGAAAATCATGACCGCCTTAAAATGTTAGCGAATACTTACATTTACTTTATTCGAACGGGCGGATTTTTGTCAATCGGAAATTGTCGTGCCGTTTACTTTTCCGTTACTGGTAGCTGGATCATAAAAAAATCCCTCCTAACCTCCCTTTGCCAAAGGGAGGCGCCATTGCACATTAATAAAGGTGATATAGGGATTATCATTCCCCTCTTTGGAAAAGAGGGGTGAGGGGAGATTTTATGGAATTTATAAACTCATGACTGGATGGCTACCGCGCCGTACTATGCTTGACTTAAAAGGACATGGAGTGGGGCGAGTCTGGCAGCGAACTGCGCGCACAGGACTAATTGTTAAGATAACGTTTCAAGACCTGTGTCATGTCGCTGCTGAACTGCTCTATATCGAAGGCTTTATTTATGAAACTGTCTGCGCCGGCCGCGTAAGCCTCCTTCTCGTCAGACTCAAGGGTCGATGAGGTCACTATAACTACCGGAATAGTTTTCAGGCGATCGTCTAAGCGCATCTGACGCAGCGCGTCGAGTCCTCCCATGCCGGGCATCTTCAGATCCAGAAGTATAAACGTTGGCCTTATTTTTTCGCATCTGAGGAGCGCAAGACCGGCCTCTCCGCTTAAGGCTGCCTCTGTCATTATGTCGGGCGCGATCTTCGAAAAAACCCTTTTTGTTATCAGGATGTCGTCCTGATTGTCGTCAATGATCAAAACAGTACTTGCCACCTGTGTCTCCCAATTAATTATACCTCAATCCCAGGCTGATAATCTAACAAAGAAGAGAAAGGCGGGCCGCGTCCTTGAAAGATGCTATTTCACTTGCGGCGCGAAAAATCCTTTCATCATTCCATAGTGAAATAAATCGTAGCTCCTTTCCCGACTTCCCCTTCTGCCCAGACTTTTCCCCCATGCCGGTGGGTGACGCGTTCGACAATGGTAAGGCCGATCCCGGTGCCTTCAAACTCACTTTCTGAATGCAGTCTCTGGAAGGGCCAGAAGATCTTCTCTATGTACCGGGGATTGAACCCGGCGCCGTTGTCTTTCACGTAGTAGACTGTCTTGCCGTCTATTTCCGAATCCCCAAACTCGATCCTGGCGGACTCTGTCTTGGATGTGAACTTCCAGGCATTTCCGATGAGGTTTGAAAGAACTATTTCCATCAGCCTGCGGTCTGCGAATGCGGTCATGCCCTCGGCTATTGCTACCTCAACGCTTCTTTTGGGATCGGCCTCGCGAAGATCCGCTACTACTGACGACGCCAGTTTTGTAAGATCGATCTTTGTGCGGGCGACTTCCTGCCGGGATATCTTAGCAAGCCGCAAAAGGTCATCGATGAGCATAGTGATCTTGCCGGAAGCAGCGCAAATGCGTTTGATGTAATCCTGGGCCTGATCATCGAGTTTGTCCCCGTAATCCTGATCGAGGAATCTTGCAAAACCGGCTACTGTGCGGATGGGTGCGCGCAGATCATGGGAGATCGAATAGATGAAGGCTTCGAGCTCTTTGTTGACACTTTCAAGCTCCACATTCCGTGCCGCCATGTCTTCGCTCAACTTCAAAACATCCGCTTCGTTTTTCATGCGGATCATGGCAGCGGCAACCTGGTCTGAAACAGCCTTCATCAAAGAAATGTCTTCCTCGCTGAACGTTTCGCGGCTGCCCGTGCCGAATGAGAGCGTGCCGATGACTTTTCCTCCCGGACCGAGAAGCGGGTGGCAGCAATATGCCTTGACCCCATAAGACTTAACAAGAGCAGTCCGCTCATCAGGTGTGGTCGGTATGTGCTCGGCCACGATGCGGAA
>JBAIXS010000269.1:0-3853 GCA_037916395.1 Candidatus Sulfobium mesophilum | reverse complement strand
TCCTTTTTGTGAAGATTTTAGGATCAGTCATGGGGTTAGTCAAGAAAAACATGAACCATGGCTGAGGACATGAGCGCATTATAGCTTAACATTGTAGTGATCGACCGTTGTGGAAGTTGAATCGGGGCACTGGCTGGTTTTTCCTGTTCTATTGGTTGGGTTTCTAGTCAAAGAACTGAGGTCGTGATGCTCATACGCTGCAAGGGTCAGGAAACATAGGATTTTTTTGTAGACTAGTGTAATATAAAAAGCATGAAGAAAAATATTTTAGCCTTACTTTTTCTCCTCATTCTGCCGGCGCTTTCCTTCGCCCAGCCTTCCATTTTTTTTAACGAGGTGATTTATGATTTCGGTACGGTCAGTCAGGAGGATGCGGTCAGACACGTATTTGAATTTACCAACACGGGTGATCAGGAACTTATCATTGAGAAGGTTTCTGCCACCTGAGGTTGTACGGCTGCGATGGCCAGTTCAGGTCATCTGAAACCTCTGGAAAAAGGGAAGATTGACGTAACCGTCGACGTGAAGGGGAAGTCAGGCCACCTCTCCAAGACCGTCCAGGTTCATACGAACGACCCTAATAAGCCTCTTGCAATTCTCACCCTTAAGATGGTTGTGAAGGGGCCGGGCCCGATGTGAGTGAAGCCAGCCGGACCTGACGCAGCTGATTTACCATATCATTGCAAGACTATAATAATTTATCTTTTACCAATAACCTTAATTCATTCAGCATCTTCTTCCTGTCCTGCTGTGATACATACGGGACCGAAGAAAAATACTTATGCCGTATAACCTTCATTCCGCTAAACCGGAATATAGCCATATCTATCGACATGTTCATCATCTTGAAAGCTCCCATCTGCTCATAATCCTTCCTGGATGCGCCTGTCGTACTTACCATGAAAACTTTCTTGCCTTTTAATAGACCTATAACTTTATCTTCTGTTATATCGTAGGCAAATTTAAGGGAAAACACTCTGTCAATGTAGCCCTTCAGCATAGCCGGCATGGCTGACCACCAAATCGGAAATATAAAAATGAGGGTATCTGCCTTGCTGATATAATCCTGTTCCTTCTTTATATCCGTGGGAACAGCGCCATTCTGGATGGCTAACAAATCTTTTGTTGAAAGAGCAGGGTTGAAACCAATCTTATATAAGTCTCTTACCTTAAATTCCTTTTTTTTCTTTTTTAATTCCCCGGAGATTGTTTCCAGAATTGCGTGGTTGAAACTGGCAGGATTAGGATGTGTGTAAATAATTAAATATTTCATCTTGATGTCTCCTTTCAGATCCCAGGCTTAATGATGTTCATCATCAGCTTGCCATAGTTAGATTGTATCGCATCCATTCATTGCGAACTATCAATTTTTTGATAGTATGGAATAACGTCGGC
This sequence comes from Candidatus Sulfobium mesophilum, assembly GCA_037916395.1. Lineage (GTDB taxonomy): Bacteria > Nitrospirota > Thermodesulfovibrionia > Thermodesulfovibrionales > UBA6898 > Sulfobium > Sulfobium mesophilum_A. The sequence continues at coordinate 2,458 of JBAIXS010000269.1, read as the reverse complement.
AGCTCATGACTCAACCGTTCTCTCGATTTCCTGCGAAGCTCCCTCGCATAATCCGGCAATCGTCTATGCCGGCTTCCACCGGATTGAGTTCAAACGATAATATACTTTCTTTCTTGACTCTGACCTCAGCAGCAGTGTATAAATTATCGTTTTCCGGCTGTTATCATGCAGAATAGATTTCCTGAAAAGCGGAGCATTTTTGAAAATAAGGAGGATGGTTTATGCGACACAGAAGTCATGTATGGAGCGTTGTTTTATTAATATTTGTTCTAATGAGTTGTGTCAACAAAGAAAGTGAAAAAATGCAGAGGGAGCACGAACAAATACGGGAAGCTATTAAAAATTCTGTTGGAAAAACAGAATTCTATTTCCCCTCTACTTCAACGGATGTCAATTTTCTACTTATGAAAAGTCCTAAGTTTTCTGTTTATATGCTCCAAGGGAAGCCTATAGGCAAGGTTTCTGTAATAATTACTAACCAGAATAAAGAAGGCAAGCATATTTATGTTGCGGGACTGGCCTATTTGGATGCGACAGTTACGTCGGAGATTAATAAAGAGCGTAAAGAGCGCATTCGTAAAGACATGGACAAAGCTGACTTAAAAAAAGGAGATTCCGTAAACCTTGTCTGTATTTTCAGGGACGTTTTGTCAGATGATGGTTTCGGTCACTATAATATTTTGAGTCAAAATAGATTGTTTGTTATGAAAGAGGTCTTTGATGGTGAAATGGCGTCGCAGTTGCCTGCGGCGCTGTCATTTCAAGATTATGTTATAAACAACAGGAAACTGCCGCTAAATTGATCCTGGTCTCAAGGGGGGCCTCAGAGCTGGCACTGAGTCGATGGGCCTTTTTTTCATGAGTTGGTTGCGCCTTGACTTCATATTTCACTGCCGTAAGATCTGGTTATTAAGAGAAGTTGGGGAAAAACAACACTTATTAACAAAAAAAATAGATGCGCTGTGTGACACTTAAGACTCGTCCCGCAACGCACCCCTTCACTTCATTATTTCCGGAAAAGACTGACCATTCGGGAAGTAATCGCCGCGCCGGTTAACAGTCCGGCAGCGCCGATTACGAGCATACCAACCAGGCTAAGGCCGGCATAAAGCCCTACAAGGGCGCAAATGCCTATAACAACGGCTGCCATCCCAAGAACAAATTCAAGCAAAGCCGAGGCCGTTGTTGCCTCAGTCGCAATTCTCTTAAATCGTGTACTTTCTTCCATGCCTTCTATCTCAACAGCGTTTAACCTGTGGGTTACTCCGCTACTGAGAACTAACGTAAGACCATACACGATTACGGCTGATGGTATCAGAACCATCGGCGCAATCTGAAACAGTGACAGTATTCCGAGAACTACGCCGGTAATTCCGCCCAGGAACTCAGCGGTAATACCCAATCCGAATTCAGCCCTGTCCAGACGGTCTTTACTTGTTTCCGCAAGGAGGCTCGAAAACCTTAATGAAACAGCGGCCCCTTCAAACAGGAAAGCCGCACCCATCACCAGCACCGCAACTGTCAACATCCCAAATGGCGCAATACCCGACAGCCCTATCAGTGCCAGAACGAGTGCGCTTCCACTGGCGAGACCTTCAGGAATTGAGCCTACCATAACGGTCTTCGCAGATTCTTGCTTATCATGTATCGTCTGTGTCGAGCTATTCATTAATCAATCACACCTCTTTTGCCCTCTTTGGTTTCCCCTTTTCAACTACTGTCTAGTTTTCACTCCCTCTACATTATTAATGACTCTGAAGCTCAAACAACGCAACGCTGCGAATAGAGACCTTCCGAGGAAATAATGCCGATGTCGAAAACATAGAGCTAACAATGAGTTTTCTCTTGCCAAGACAAGTCCGATCTAATCCAATCTTTTCCTGAGCGCATTATGCGTGAATTCCATGCTGTCACTATAACTATCGGATTATTAAGAATAAATTGGCAATAACATCCTCTTGTGGAAGGCATTAAAAGAGGTCGGCGAAGTCTTTCTTTCCGCAGTTAATCTCTCAAAATCATAATAAAGACAGCTGATAGCTTAGCAAAAATGGCGTCAATATCTATAGCCTTCAGAAACAAAGATATTGGAAGAGCGTGGAGCGCTGGAGCATTCGACTAATCCTATCTATTCGGGAAATTGAGCATTATCATCAAGGAATGAATAATCTTTAAGGTTGCGTTGATAATTGTTCTTTTTACCCATATTCTGGCCTAAAAATGGAGATTAAAGAGTGTTGGTTAGTTGTGGAGTTGCGCAATATCGTATAACGTAAATGTGGAGGTGAAGAATATGAGAAAAATTCTAGCGATTGTTGTTGCGATGTTTTTTGTGTTTTCTCTTGCAAGTGTTGTAGTTGCCGCTGAGAAGGATATGTATACTAAAGACGAGATATACTCTGTAAGAGGTCCGGTGTTGGCTGTTGATCCTTCAGCGAAAACATTGACCGTTAAGTCG
>JBAIXS010000268.1:0-10028 GCA_037916395.1 Candidatus Sulfobium mesophilum | reverse complement strand
GCGAAGGTGCGGGAAGCCCTCTTTGATATCCTTAGAAACGATATCAGGGGCTCTTCGTTTCTTGATCTTTACGCAGGTACAGGCGCAGTAGGGTTCGAAGCCTTGTCGCGGGAGGCAGCAAACGTATGTTTTGTAGAGGAAGACCGGGCAGCGTCCTCAAAGATAGCGCAATACATCAGCAAGATGGAGCTCGATGGGGCGGCAGAGGTTTTCACGGAGACTGCCGAGCATTTTCTCAAAAGATCGCAGGTCGTCGAAATGAGATTCGACATAATTTTCGCGGACCCACCTTACGCCTCGGATGAAATCGAGAAGATTCTTACGCTCCTAGACAATGGAGGCATATTGAGACCCGGCGGCTGCCTGATCGTTGAGCATCAGTCGAAAAAGAGGATTGCTGTATCATGCAGGAACTTAAAACCCGTCAAAAATTATAAATACGGAGACACCATGCTTACACTTTACAGGATGGAACCATGAACAAAAGGATCGCTATTTATCCGGGAACCTTCGACCCCTTCACCAACGGCCACCTCGATCTGGTCAACAGAAGTCTCATGGCCTTCGATGAAGTCATCGTGGCCATAGCGCCGAGTCTGAAGAAGGTGCCGCTTTTCAGTCTTGCTGAGCGCGTCTCGCTGATCCGAAAATCTCTTAAGAGCTATAAGAGGGTCAAGATAGAGCCATTTGACGGTCTTCTTGTTGACTATGTAAAGAGCAAGAAAGGCACGGTCATTATCAGGGGGCTGCGGGCTGTATCCGACTTTGAGTATGAACTTCAGATGGCCCTTATGAACAGGCGTCTGAACCCTCGCATCGAAACGGTTTTCATGATGCCTAGTGAGGAGTATTCGTTCCTTACTGCCACCATCGTCAAAGAGATTGCGTCCCTCGGCGGACCTGTAAAGGAACTCGTCCCCGCCCCGGTAGAAAAAGCCCTGGCCGGTAAATTCAGAAAATAAAGAACCAGGTCTGGGTTATACTGTAGCTGTAAAGGGTCTCATAATAGTCTGCACATCCTCCGGTCGTCATCAGGCAGTGTGTTGAGCCGGAATCCAGTCGTTTTTTTTCAAAAGTCACTGGATGCCGGATGAACTCCGGCATGACGGACAAAGGAGACAACCAGTGAATACTATTATGGAACTGTTAATAACAACAAAGGAGGCCGCTATGCCGGGGAAATCTGATATAATGCTGCCTGTTCCATCCCACTTCGACCCGACACGACTCGACAGGACCTGGAGGGTCCCTTATCTCGAAAGAGAACGGCAGGCCAGGGAATGGGCTAAGTTGAACGGGCTGCAGCCCGCCTGCGACGACGATTTCAGGATATGCCTTGTTGCGGTCGATGTTCAGAATTCCTTTTGCATCCCCGGGTTTGAACTATACGTTGCCGGACGGTCAGGAACCGCAGCGGTTGACGACAATCGCAGACTCTGCGAATTCATTTACCAAAACCTCGGTTATATAACACAGATCTGTCCCACGATGGACACCCATAATGTGATGCAGATATTTCACCCTATCTTTCTCATTAACGATAAAGGGGAACATCCCGCGCCGTTTACCCTTGTAACCGAAGAAGATGTGGCCAGGGGTATCTGGAAGTTCAACCCTGCCCTCTGCTTCATCTTCCAGGTTGACGAGGAGAAGGGCCAGGAGCTGCTCTTGCACTACACAAGGAAGCTGAAGCAAGGCGGAAAATACGATCTCACCATATGGCCTTACCACGGCATGCTGGGTGGTATAGGGCACGCCCTCGTGTCTGCAGTTGAAGAGGCTGTCTTTTTCCATAGCGTTGCGCGCTACAGCCAGCCTGATTTTCATGTCAAGGGCGACAGGCCCTTTACAGAGCATTATTCAGTGCTCGGACCTGAGGTGCGTGAAGGGCCAAAGGGAGAGGAACTGGGGCTCAAGAGCGAGAAGTTCTTCAGGAAGCTCCTTGAGTTCGACGCGGTCCTCATAGCCGGACAGGCCAAGAGCCACTGCGTCGCCTGGACAATAGCCGACCTGCTCGAAGACATTCTGGCTAGGGACAGAAAGCTGGTCGAAAAGGTCTACCTGCTTGAAGACTGCACGTCGCCTGTCGTGATCCCCGGCGTTATGGACTATACGGACCTTGCCGACGCCGCCTTCATGAGGTTCGCAGATGCGGGGATGCATGTCGTGAGGTCAACTGATCCCATCAATACCTGGCCTGGGATTAGGCTGTGATAATAGAGTTCGGTAGCTCTTCCTAACCAGTATTAATTCATGAAGGAGGGGACCATCTTTTCTCTCATTCTCGCTGCGCTCCGAGGCAATTTCTCGCCTCGCCTGCGGGCAATACGAGAAATTGAAGCAGCTCAAAGACAGGCCCCTCCTGCACAAACACGAGAAACTTTTTTGGGGTAGCCTTCCTGTCCAACGTTATTAATGAATTTCATGGATAAGGTGGGATATAGTATTTGAGTGGTTTCTTTTGCCGACATACCTGCAGTATGTTTTTCTAGATAATGAGGCAAAAGCCTCGGAATCCCGAAGGCTTTCGGGATGAGAATGAGCGAAAATACTATATCCCGCCTTCTCGTTCCTCAATTTATGAATAATGTATACTAAAGTTCCCTGCGCCCTTCAAGGGCCTTGCCAAGCGTAACCTCGTCGGCGAACTCGATATCGCTTCCCATCGGAAGGCCATAGGCGATTCTGGTCACCCTGACAGGAAAGGGCGCGAGTGTCTCTTTGATGAATTGAGCAGTAATCTCGCCTTTTGTGTTCGGGTTGGTAGCAAGTATGACCTCTTTGACAGAACCTCCCCTGACCCTCTCTGTAAGTTCCTTTATCTTCAGCCTCTCCGGAGTAATGCCGTCGAGCGGAGACAAGGCTCCAAGCAGCACATGATAGCGGCAGTGGAAACTCTTCACACGCTCAATCACATGGATGTTGCTGGGTTCCTCAACCACGCATATTCTGCTGGTGTCCCGGGTATCGTCGCTGCAGATTTCGCAGATGTCGCTTTCGGTAATATTAAAGCACTGACTGCAGAACCTCGCCTTTTCCTTTACCGCCTCTATTGCCTTTGCAAGAGACAGCGCTTCTGCCTCAGGCATCGAAAGGATAAAAAAGGCGAGCCGCTGCGCAGTCTTTCTTCCTATTCCCGGAAGCCTCGTAAGTTCGGTTATCAGGTTGTCAATAATTCCATGCATAATGAAGTAGAGCTTATCCAGGATCAAGCGGCGAGAATGCCGTGATGGCCAGCCTTAGACCCTTGGGCCTTGCACCTCTTTCTGTTTATTCACCTTCCGAACATATTTCCCAGGCCGCCCATTCCTGGAATCTGCAGTCCGCCCGTAAGCTTGGACATATCTTCGTTTACAAGTTCGTGCGCCCGCCTGAGTGCCTCATTTGCAGCGGCCAGTATCAGGTCCTGAAGCATCTCCACATCTTCGGGGTTTACAACATCTTTTTCTATTCTGATAGATACGATTTCGCCCGCCCCGCTTGCGACGACTGAGACCATGCCGCCTCCGGACGAGGCCTCCACTGTTTTTTTCTTGGCCTCCTCCTGCGCCTTCATCATTTCTTCCTGAAGTTTCTGCGCCTGGCGCATCAAATCCCCTAACATTTTCTTAGACATGCTGTCCTCCATTTTTTATATTTTCACTATCATCTACCGGGGTCACATCAACTATTCTTCCTTCAAAGAGTTCAAGCGCCTCTTTGATCAGGGGTTCCGTGAGGACCTTTTCCTTAAGGTCTTTTTTCCGCATACCTTTCTTATGGGCCGTTGCCAGCTTAATTCTGATCTTCCTTCCGGCCTCCTCAGACGCAATCTTTTCGAGCATCTTAATGTTGCTCTTTATAGAATCTTCGAATACTGCCTGTCCGCCATTAAGTGTCAGAAAGAGTTCGTCGTCTTTCAACTCTGCTACGGCATGTCCGAGCTTAGACGCTAATGGAGGCTCCACCCTCGCAACCGTCCGTCCCCACACATCGGACTCCGCAATCGGTTTTTCAGCGCTCCCCTCCCCCTGGTCTTCACTAACTCCATGGGTCTCTTCCCGAACCTGCTCTTTGTCCGCCACGGGAGGGATTACCGCCGCTGTTTCCTGCTTTGCCGCAGTCGCCGCGCTGTATTCCGACGCCGTAGTACTATTGCGCTTTATATCTTTTCTCTTCGTCTCATGATCCCTTGCAGCCTGCATCGGCCGATCCTGCTCAGCCTCTGCGACTCCCGCTGGTTTTTTCGGGGGAGCCATATCCAGCCGCCCTCTCAGCCGATCAATGTTCTCTATAACTTCTTTCAGCGGCTTTACCGCGGCCATGAAACTTGCCCTGATAAGAGCCATCTCAAAGGCCAGACGGGGGGACAAAGAATTTCTGATGTCTGCCTCTGACTTCATGATCTCAGATAACATCAGCGTCAACTGGTCCTCAGATGACACCGAGACTATTTCTTTGACCGAAGATATCTCCTCCGTGCTCATATCGAGGACTTCAGCAGGGTTCCTCATGACGCTCGCAACGAGAAGGTCCCTGAAGAACTGTACAAGCTCCCTGGAGAAGGCGCGGATGTCTGTCCCCTGCTCGGCAAGGAGTTCAACCGTTTCGATTATCCGGCCCCTGTCGCCTGCTATCAGTGCCTTCGAGATTTCCACGAGCAGACCGAAATCGGCAATCCCCAGAAGGTTCTTCACGTCTTCCTCGTTTATCTCGGAAGAGAAGGAAGATATCTGATCCAATATGGTAAGGGAATCCCTCATGCTCCCCTCGGCAGCCCTGGCAACGAGGCCAATCGCCGGGGGCGAAATATGTATCCCTTCGGCATCAGAGATTTCTTTTAGCCGGGCCTTTATTACGCCGCTTGAAATCCTTCTGAAAGGCATGTGCTGGCAGCGGGAGAGAACTGTTGCAGGAATCTTCCTCATCTCGGTAGTCGCCAGGACAAAAACAACATGTGAGGGCGGCTCCTCAAGCGTCTTTAAAAGCGCGTTAAAAGCGGAGCCTGAAAGCATATGCACTTCGTCGATTATATAAACCTTGTACCTGCCCCCTGAAGGCGCATATTTGACCCTCTCTCTGAGGTCTCTTATGTCGTCGACGCTGTTGTTGGACGCCCCGTCGATCTCTATAACGTCGACAGATGAACCATCGGCAATCGCGGTACAGGCCTCACAGACGCCGCAAGGAGCAGGCGTCGGTCCCTCTTTGCAGTTTAAGGCTTTGGCAAGAATGCGCGCCGATGAGGTCTTCCCAACCCCCCGGGGTCCGGAAAAGATATAGGCATGCGCAATCCTGTTTTGTGAAATGGCGTTTTTCAGGATGCGCATAATCGGCTCCTGACCCACAAGGTCGTCAAACCCCTGCGGTCTCCACTTTCTTGCCAATACGAGATAACCCATAATCTTATCCGATTCGTGACAGGCGCGGCCGGCGGCCTTTCTTTGCCGTTGTCTTTTTACAGGCCGCGAGCGACTTGCTGCGGCACACAGACATAATGCTTATCGCTGCTTCCTTCCAGACCTGACGAGGTTCACACCCGCCTGTTGCGCAGGGCCGCTCACGGCCTGTAAAAAGACAATGAATTCATAGTCATGAGGAACTCTAAAAATGTTTTGTATTTTAGCACATTCTCGCTTCATTTGGGGGGCCTGAATTTGACAACCCCGGATGATGATGATAGCCTTGATTTAAAGAAGAATATCATAAAACAACAGGAGGACCATAATGAAGACAGATCTATTCACTAAGGTCATGCTTTCCGTAATTGCAGCGCTACTTTTTCTGAATCTCTTCAGCGGAGTTTTATCTTCGCGACAAGCGACAGCAGAGCAAACTGCCGGCAGCGTTAACAGATACCAGATATCCGCCTGGGCTTCTTCAATAGGCACATACGGTCATCACAGTGGATATTACGTGGTGGATACCACGACAGGGAAAGTCGTTGGCAAACAGGAAGATGTGCATACTATTACACCGCCAACGCCATAGCGTCAGCTAGCCACGACTATTCATAAACTTTTTCCTGTTGCGCATATGATGAGGGGACTGTCTGTGAGCGGCTTTCCCGAAAGCTTTCGGAACCTGGAATGTGGCAAGTTTTCGGGGCGAGAGCGGGCGAAAAGATGGTCTCCTCCCTCAGACATGAATAATACTTGTCAGCTACATTGAAGAGACGGAAGGCCGGCGCAATTCTTTCATCAGCCTGAGCAATTTCAGGTTCTTGTCATGGCTCATAACAGATAATCTAAGAAAATACTTTCCCAGCCCGGATATGTCGCTGCAGTCCCTAATCAATAAACCGGCTCTGAAGAAGGCGTTCGATAACCTCTCACCTGGATGCTCAAACTTAACGAGATATACATTCGAATCAGACTCAAAATACTCAAGACCGTCGATCTTCGCCATCTCCTTCGAAAGAAGTCCTTTCTCATCAGCAAGAAACCGCTGCATAAGTTTTCTGTAAGATTCGTCCTTGAGCGCAGTCTTTGCCGCTGCGACCGACAGTGTATTCAGACTGCACTCACTCTCTGTCGTAAGTGATTGTATCGTAGACGGCCCGGAAACAGCATAGGCAAGTTCAAGGCCCGGCAGGCCGTAAAAATATGCGGTCGTTCTGACAGTCATCACATTTTCCCGGACCCACGCTGCCGGCTCAAGGCTGTTTTCACTGGTAAACTCTATGAGTGATTCGTCAATGACCAGGAATACATTTTTTTGCGCAGTCGCTTCCGACATCCGCGCAAGCGCTCCCCTATCGAGCAATTTTCCTGTAATACGGTTGGGATTGGCGACAAATATGAGTTCACCGCCTTCGAGCCCAGCGATTAGTTTATCTGTATCGACCGCAAAACCCGACCCATCGTCAACATCAAAATACACCACCTCTGCCCCTGTCCTGGAAGCCGCCTCTTCGTAAAGACGCAAGGCCGGCCCGATAATGAGAGCCCTCCTTGGTCTTAGCGACCTCATTATCGCACATACCATCTCACTGACGGAGTTTCCAAAAAAAATTCGATCGTCCGGAAGCCCGAACTTCGACATGAAGAACCTTTCAAGGCCCCTTATCGGACCGCCTGGAAAATTCTTTATCTCTTTTATCGCCCCCCGTATCGAGGCCTTGACCTTACTGGAAGGCCCCAGGGGGCTGATGCCGGAGCCTGTATCAATTATCTTTTTCTCTTTCATTCCTCGCAAGTGACTGTTCCCGTCTTTGTATGCGCGTTATTATATCATCAATACCTTTTTCTTCAAACGTGCCCGGAGTCACTAACACTGCATCTGAACGGTAAAACGCATGTTTTCCGGTAGCTAAAGGAATCTTCCATGCGATATAATTGATAGCATGATTTCGTATATAATCGATTCTATTAAGGGGTTATACCGTGGATGAGCTTCTTAAAGAATTACGTTCCCTTAATAAAACTCTGCAGAGGTTTGCCGATGCAATGCTGCCTGCTCAAGACCATGCCATCCTCGATGCTTTCAGAGCATTCCATGCCTATTCCGCGCGGGACGTGCTCCTCCTCAAAGGTATCAGCAATCCTGACCCGATAAGATTTCGCGAATTGAAAGGTATAGACGCCGTTATACAGGGCCTCAGGGCCAATACCGAACAATTTCTTGAGGGGTTCCCCTGCAACAACGTCCTGCTCTATGGGCCGAGAGGTACAGGCAAGTCTTCCGCTGTAAAGGCGTTGTTCAATGCTTACGCAGCCAGGGGACTCAGGATGATAGAGATGCAAAGAGACACATTGGTGCATGTAATCGAGGTTGCGGAGATGATAAAGAAGAGGAAGGAGAAGTTCATTATTTATTGCGACGACCTCTCCTTTGAGGAAGACGAAAAGTCCTACAGACAGATAAAGACAGTGCTCGAAGGGGGACTTGAGACGCAGCCTGCTAACATGCTCATCTACGCCACCTCAAACAGGCGCCATCTTATGCCTGAAAAAGCTGTTGACAACCTGCCGGTCCTCTCGGACGGCGAACTTCATCCTGCCGAGACCATAGAGGAAAAGCTTTCTCTCAGCGACAGGTTCGGCCTGAGGTTCGGCTTCCCTCATTTCGACGCAGACACTTACCTTGCAATCGTTGACAATTATGCCCACATCAGGAATATCACGACGTCGCAGGCTGAGTTCAGGTCAAAGGCAATGCAATGGGCCCTCTCACATGGCAGTTTCTCAGGCAGGACAGCAAAACAGTTCATCGACGACCTGGAGGGTAAGGTCGCACGAGGGCGGTCTCCGATGCCCTCAAGGACTCCGACACAGAGGGTGCCTGGCCTAAAAAAGTGAGAGTGCGTCTTATTTGTTTTCTGTCTGCTTTCCTGTTTGCTGTAGCAGGCTGCGCCACGCTGCCTGAGCATTATATTTCTCTTCACGAACAACGGACACTGTCACTGGAAGAGATTCTTCCCGGAATAGCGAATGAAAAAGTTATATTTGCGGGCGAAGGCCACGAAATTGCAGAAGATCATCTCGTCCAACTCGAAGTCGTAAGGCAACTGCATGAGAGCGGAAAAAATGTGGTTATTGCGCTTGAAATGTTTCCGTCTGAGGCACAGCCGGTCCTGAATAAATGGATCGGGGGCGAAATTTCCGAAAACGATTTTAAAATGGCGTATCACTCGGCGTGGCGCGTTCCTTATGAAAATTATTCGAAGATATTCGAATATGCGAGGCAGGTCAGAATTCCCCTTGCCGGCATCAATGAAAAAGAATCTCTCATTAACAATGTCGCCAAAACAGGGATAGAGAGCCTGCCTAAGGACTTTCGCAAGGCGGCAAAGGTCCCATCATGCGCACGGGTGCCTGAATACAGCCGGATGATTGAGCTTTTCGCAGCAAAAGCCGCACACTCTTCAAAGATGCCCTTTTTTTGCGACGCGCAGCTTCTGCGCGACAGCATGATGGCATATCATATTGCGGGCATACTGGAGAAAGGTGATTTCACAGTTGTTGCACTTGTGGGCTCGACGCACGCCCTAAAAATGGCCGTTCCGAGAATTCTTTTCAGCTATTACAATGTGAGAAGCGTAGTGCTCATGTCAAAAGAGTTCATGGACATGATATCACCAGGAATGAACGGAGAAATAGCGGATTACGTCTGGTACTAATGCTCCCGAGGAAGATTGCCCCGTATGGCAACATGCTTACCGAAGTCAGCGCTGTGAATCCTGTGGGCATCCAGTGGTTCAAATGGGAAACTCAAAATGCCATCGCTTTTTCTAATTCACAGTCAACCAACAATCAAGAAGCCGTTTTATGATTGTAACTTTATGTTGACAAAATGGCTGGACGCAAAAGTAATATAAAAACAGGGGGAGGACTGGATGAGGCCGAGGCGCCCCAATAGGACAGGGCAAGAAATTATGCCCTGTTTCCTCCTCCCCACAACAGTTCTTTTACTATCCATTTGGGACAACAACTTTCCTGTAAACGCCTTCAGCGCGTAAAGCAATCGAGAAGGGTTTGATTGGATTACCGGGGATTGTCATACTGAAAGAGGCGAAGAGGTTAGCGATTATAGCTGAAGCCTGTTTTAATAGAGCCTATCTCAAAACCGTCTTTCCTCTGAAAAGTCTGTCATACCCGCGGAGGCGGGTATCCAGAACTCCTCGAAGAAACCGGATTCCCGTCTTCCAGACTGTGTCCTATTGCCCTTTTTGTCATTGCGAGCGACCGAAGGGAGCGCGGCAATCGCTGAATTATCAGATTGCTTCGGTCGTTTTACTCCCTCGCAATGACATTGCGACACAGTCTGTTCACGGGAATGACGGCTACAAAAGCAATTTTAAGAAAACTACATTTTGAGACAGGTTCTAGTCATCTGATTTTCGCTTTGATGATATTATAATCATCTGACACTCCCAACTGCTTACAATCCACTCCCTTCGCCTGATATCCGATAATTATGCCGCTGTGACTTATTTCCCAATGTAAAGAACAATCGGCGCTCACTGGTTCAATATAGATAAAATTGCCATTCGCAAGCGGATAGGTAGTCTCTTTCCATCCAATTTTCGAAGCATACGAACCAGGATT
>JBAIXS010000267.1:0-7809 GCA_037916395.1 Candidatus Sulfobium mesophilum | reverse complement strand
TGCTGAGGTCAAGCCCGGCTCATTCCTGGGCCAGCTGCTGATGGAAAGGCAGAGCGTAAGCTTCTGATACAACCTTATTTGGTCAAAATTTCTTGCCACAAGTTGTGAGCCGTAAGGGATAGTCTTTTTGGCGGCTTCATTTTCTCGTATTGCCCGCCGCAGGAGAGGCGAGAAATTGCCTCGCAGTGGAGGCGGCTGCCGTAACGAGAATGAGCAAAAAGACTGTCCCTTGCGGCTAAGACCCATCAACTCTTCTAACAGACACTTCGATATTTCTTAGTGTGTATAGCCACACACGCTTAGAAACCCGACCGGGCGTAATTAACGCCCTTATCGAGGCCCTCAATTCTAAAGATTGTCTCGCCTGCTATCAGCTCCCGCAGCCGCTCGGGACTGATCTGATTGTAAAACACCGGCTTTATCATCTGCCTGTCTTCGCCAAGCCCTATGACATTGCCCAGCAGTTTTTCATCCCTCATGATAATACCGGTGATCTGGAGCTTCCTGTAAAGCCTGATGTAGGTGTTAATGCCCACGCTGTCGGGCCGAACCCTTCTGAAAAGGTCGAGGTAAAAAAGCAGCGTCTCCTCTTCCTCATACGGAAAACCGCAGAGAAAATCCACGACAATCCTGATCCCGCTGGACCTGGCAAGAAATACCATCTTCTCGATGTCCGACCAGTAAAGAGGACACTTCTTCCAGGAATCTACCGTAAGTGTGATCAGAGAAACCCCGCTCTCTTTCATCAGCCTGAAAAGTTTCTTGTTATAATTGGCGGGCTTCATATAAAGCGCCCAGTCAATTCCCAGTGCCTCCTTTTTCAGCGCCGAACAAAAATCCAGGGCGAAATCAAGGTCTTCGTTAAATTCCGGATCGCACAGATGAAAACGCCTGCATCCCGCATCAACCAATCCCCGGACCTCGCTAATAATGTCCGGTATTGCTTTGAATGACACTCTCGTATTTGCCTCGATGCAATAAACACAGGAGGAGCCGCAGCCTTTATGTGTCTCAAAGCCGGCGATGCCGCCATGCCTGTAATATTTGCCATAGTCTATGCCTTCAGTCCTTCGGGGGCAGGAAATATCAAACCTGTATTTGCGGTAGCGTACTCTTTCTTTGATCTCTTTTCCATAGGAAATATCCGCAAGCAGGTCGTTGAGGCATCCCTCCGCAGGACCGACCACAGCATAATCCGCACCCATATAGTCGACAACGCCCTCGGGATCCGCCTCAACGCCGGTGCCACCGGCGATGACTCTCAGCCCCCAGTGCCTCCTTATGTGAGACACGATATCTCTTATGTCATCGAGAAAGAATTCGTTCGTCTGGTAGAGGACCGTATCCACATTTCTTACGGTTATACCCACAATATCGGGCACGAACCTGATCAGGGCCTTATCGATGTCTTCATACGGGGAGTCAGAAAAACAGAGGTCCAGTATCTCAGCCAGATGTCCGCCTTCTTCGATCGTCGCCGCTGCATGCTCAAGTCCGATGGGCGGGACGGGAGGGGATTGATACCTGTTGGGGTTAATCAAAAGAATTCTCATAAAATATAATAAAATAACGGTCGCTGTAATTGTCCAGTCGGCCCACATGATGAATGACTTCCAGGTGAACTAACCGGTGTGGTCCTTTTCATCTATCTTTGTCGGATTTGTTTACATGGCAAATTTTGTCAAACCAATATTTAACGAAATCATTGGCTTGTAACGATGGCATAGGAAATGCTCATAACTTTTGAGGCCTTGTATGATGAGGTAAGTACGGTATGGGCTTGTTGGAATCGGCATTATGAGGAAGAGATTCGGGAAGTAACCTTAACTAAGGCGGGATATTTATGAATGCGTATGAGGTCATAGAAATACTAAAAGAATCAAACCTCTGGCCTCCGCTCACAAAGGAAGAAAAACAGGAAGTAATCAAGCAGGTCTTTCGGATTTACAGGGAGAAGAGCGTAGAGTTAAAATTAATCCCAAGTGAGGAGTAAATCCATGCCTAGTCGGCGTCGGGGAAGCGCACAAGCGTGCCGCGCTTCTGAGAGCCGTATCTGAATATGGTTATTCCCTTGCAGCCCTTTTCATAGGCCATCAGGTAGGCGCGGCCGACATCTTCCTTTTTTGCATTCCTCGGCATATTGATCGTCTTTGAGACAGCATTGTCCGTATATCTTTGAAAACGCGCCTGCATCTCGATATGGTCGGCATAGTTGATTTCATGGGCGGTTTTATACAAACGCCTGATCTTTGCCGGCACTTCACGCAAGCCCCTAAGCGTCCCCTGACGAATGACTTTATTCTTCAGTTCGTCGGAATAGAATCCCAGTTTTTTTGCGGTTTCAAAGAAACGCCTGTTCACTTCAATAAACTCGGTGTCCATGATAAGCCGCTTGTACGAAAGAGCAAAGAGCGGCTCGATGCCGCTTGAACAATCCGAGATGATAGACAGGGTGCCTGTCGGCGCTATGGTCGTTGTTGTCGCATTCCTCACCGCAGGCATACCGGGCGCGTCATATATTGAACCCTTGAAGTTCGGGAAGACCCCCCTCTTGTCTGCAAGGTCCGCTGAAGATTCCCTCGCCCTGTTCCGAAAGAACTCCATGAAATTATCCGCGAGCTTAAAAGCCTTCGGACTGTCGTACGGCAACCCGAGGGCTATAAGCATGTCTGCCCAGCCCATTATACCAAGCCCGATCTTCCGGTTGCCGGTATGCATCTCCTTTATGACCGAAAGAGGGTATTTGTTGATGTCGATCGTGTCGTCGAGAAACCTGACGGCAATGGCGATATCCTCTGAAAGCGCGCCGTAATCTATGGCTGCGCCTCCAGTGCCGTTTGTTACATACTTATTAAGGTTTATCGATCCCAGTACGCATGCCTCATTGGCAAGAAGAGGCTGCTCTCCGCAGGGGTTCGTCGATTCGAGCCTTCCTATCTGCGGGGTCGGATTTGCCCTGTTTATTTCGTCAATAAACACAACTCCCGGATCTCCTGTTTCCCATGCGCTTTCCACGATCTCATCAAAGACGTCCTTGGCCCTGATTCGTTTGTAGACAGCCTTCGTCCTTGGGTTAAGAAGCTCGTATTCACCGTCACGCCGCAGGGCCTCCATAAAGGAGTCAGTCACCGCGACAGAGATATTGAAATTCTGCAGTTCATCAGCCCTCCGCTTGATCCTTATAAAATCAAGTATGTCGGGATGGTCAACGCTCAATATCCCCATATTCGCGCCGCGCCTTGCCCCGCCCTGCTTGATCACCTCTGTCGCTGTGTCGAAAACCCTCATAAACGATACAGGTCCGCTGGCTATGCCTCCCGTCGAACGGACAACATCCGCCTTCGGCCTCAGATGAGAAAAAGAAAAACCCGTGCCGCCGCCGCTCTGAAGGATCATGGCCGCGTTCTTAAGGGAACTGAAAATGCTGTCCATCGAATCCTCAACCGGCAGCACAAAACATGCGGCGAGCTGGCCAAGGTACTTCCCGGCATTCATCATGGCTGGAGAGTTAGGAAGAAATTTGAGGTCCTTCATAAGATTAAAAAAGCGCTCCGCCCAGTATCCCTCATCCCCGCCGTAATTCTTTTCAGCCCCGGCAACGCTTCTTGCAACCCTGTAAAACATCTCTTCCGGGGTCTCTGTTACCTCACCTTTTTCATCTTTCAAAAGGTATCTGTTTCTAAGCACCACCTTCGCGTTTTCACTCAATTCCATAGGCACATTATATCAGCGGCCAGGTGATTTACAAATCCATATCCTGAATCCTGACAACAGAGCATAGAAGAAAGATTCCGGACAAGCCGGAGTGACAAAAGCGGCGCGACGTCGGTCTTAATACATGGTCAAAATTCTAACTCGACAGGAATTAAGGCGGGATATGATATTTGAGCGGTTTCTTTTGCCGATATTCCCATGTCCATCTAACATAATGAGGCAAAAGCCTCGGAGTCCCGAAATCTTTCGGGGCGAGAATGAGCGAGAATAATATATACTGCCTTTAATTGTCGACATAAAATTCAGCTCTATTTCTTATTGAACTTGTTCATCGCCTTCTCTATCCCCTGGGAGATGATGAACGGTATTGAATCGGCAGCCATGGATATGGCTTCCTTCACAGCGGGCAGTTCTTCTTTCGTGAATTTGGAGAGGACAAATTTCTCAACCGGAACAAACGGGTCTCTGCCTATACCTATCTTCACTCTTATGAAATCACTCGAACCAATAGACTGGATAATTGATTCGATCCCCTTGTGCCCCCCCGATGAGCCCTTCCTGCGGACCTTCAATCTTCCCGCTTCCATGTCGAGGTCGTCATGCACGACGATAATATTTTCCGGCTGGATTGCGAACTTGTCGACTACCTTTCTGACAGCACTGCCGCTTCTGTTCATAAACGTCAACGGCTCTATAAGGGCGATTCTCTCGCCCCCAATAGAGCCGTCACAAATCTTATAATCCGTTTTTTCCCTGAACTGAAGTCCCTGTCTGCCGGCCAGCTCCTCTATAACCAGAAAGCCGATATTATGGCGTGTTCTGGCATAGCGGCTGCCGGGGTTTCCAAGTCCGACAAGGAGCCACAAATATTATTTCTCCTTTTTCTCGGCCCCTTCCTCTTCCTTCTTGCCCTTCTTTACAACTTCAGGCTCCGCCGGCGCAGCAGCGGTCTCGGCAGCAGCCTCAGCAGCAACAGGCGCCGCTTCCACAACAGCCGCAACAACAGTGACTATCACGTCATTCGTATCGGTAAGGACTTTGATGCCTTCTTCAAAACTGAGATCGCTCACATGAACTGACTGGCCGACTTCGAGCTTGGAGATATCAATAACGGTCTTTCCGGGTATCTTGTCAGGGAGACATTCTATCATGACCTCCCTGAGTGTGTGCTGAAGAATTCCGCCATCCCTCCTGACGCCTATAGGCTCTCCGACAGTCGTAACATGTATGGGTATCCTTACCTCCTCTGTAAGGGAGACCTCGAAAAAGTCCGTATGCAGCAACTCTCCCCTGACCGGGTCCACCTGGTAGTCTTTCAGCAGGGCCAGCTTTTTCTCACCGTCTTTGAACTGAATATCCACCATTACCTGTTCACCGGACATCGCATTAATAAGTTTCGACAGATCTTTTTTGACAAGCTTTATTGACTGCGAACTCCCTTCCCTATATAAGACTGCCGGGACCATGCCCTCTCTTCTGAGAGTGCGCGCAACTCCCTTTCCATGTTTCTCTCTTTTTTCAGCTGCTATACTAAGCCTTTCCATATTTCCTCCTCTGAGCCGTTGCTATACAAACAGCGAGCTTATTGATGATTCTTCATGAATCCTTTTTATCGCCTCTCCGAGGAGAGACGCGATGCTCAGCACCGTCAATTTCTTAAGTTGTTCCTTCTTGCTGTCAAGCGGTATGGTATTGGTGGCAATAAGTTCACCGATGACTGAATTATTAATCCTGTCTGTCGCCGCGCCGGAAAGTACAGCGTGAGTGCAGGCGGCAGAGACACTTCTCGCGCCTTTTTCCTTCAAAGCAGCAGCAGCCTGCGTCATCGTGCCTGCCGTGTCGACCATGTCGTCAAGTATAAGGGCATCTTTGCCGGCTACATCGCCAATGACGTTCATTACCTCGCATTCGTTGACCTTCTCTCTGCGTTTATCAATTATAGCGATGGAGCACTGAAGCCTCTTCGCAAAGGCCCTCGCGCGTTCAACACCGCCTGCGTCCGGCGATACAATGACCAGATGGTTCGCGTCATATTTCTTTATTATGTAATCAAGAAGAATGGGGCTGGCATAAAGGTTGTCCACCGGTATATTGAAGAAGCCCTGGATCTGTCCAGCGTGCAGATCAACGGTGAGAACCCTGTTAATCCCGACAGCAGCAATAAGGTCAGCCACCATTTTTGCTGAAATCGGCACCCTGGACTGTACCTTCCTGTCCTGCCTGGCATATCCATAATACGGGATTACGGCGGTGATACGGCCCGCAGACGCCCTTTTCAGGGCATCCGTTATGAGGAGAAGCTGCATGATATTGTCATTTACCGGCATCGAGGTCGGCTGAAGGACAAAAACATCCGATCCCCTTACGTTCTCGTTCAATCTGACGAGTATCTCGCCGTCGCTGAAGTTCGTGACGGTCGCATCCCCAACAGGAATGCCGAGGCAGGCCGCCACCTCCTTAGCCAGTTCCGTATGGGCTGTACCAGTAAAAAGCTTTAACCCCTGGGGCATGTCACCCTCTCCTTCTCAGTAAGAATGCTGGAAAAAAATATTTCTCTCATTGCAGACGCCTTAATGTCCTATCTCCTTGCACCGAGCAGCCCGATAATCAAATGCTGGCTGGGGCGGGAGGATTCGAACCTCCACATGGGAGATCCAAAATCTCCTGACTTGCCGTTTGTCGACGCCCCAAACACCTCCCCGAAAAATTGCCGGGGATATGAAAGCTCATGCCGCTTATCCTCAGTTTCATATGCGCGTCTATACAAGCGTCCTCACAGCGCGACACCAGTGGTTTCCCATCCGCGTCGACGCCAACAGCGCCTTCTCTTCAGAGCTGAATACTCCAAACACTACCGATCCGCTCCCGCTCATCGAGGCTACTTCGGCGCCGTTTTCAAGAAGCCTGTCTTTTATTTCACCGACAACGCCATATTTTTCAACAACCCCCTTTTCGAGGTCGTTAAATACCATTCGGCGCAACGAAGCGAAGTCCCTGTTTTCAAGAGCAAGACAGAACAGTTTAATATCAACCGATTTTTTTGTCAACTCCGGGACATACTTGCTGTAGGCCCAGGAGGCGGAAATTCCTATGTCAGGTTTTACGAGAAGAACAGCCAAAGAACTGTTTGTCGTCATCCTTTGAACTATCTCGCCGCGGCCCTCCACGACCGAAAAAAGTCCACCAATAAAGAAGGGGACATCGGAGCCTATGCGGCAGCTGAGTTCCATCAGTTCTTTCTCATTCATGCCAAGTCTCCAGAGTTCGTTCAGCCCTATGAGAGTATAGGCCGCATCACTGCTGCCGCCCCCCAAACCGGCCGCCATCGGGATATTCTTCTTAAGGATAATTCTCGCACCACCGTTGAATCTGGCTGTCCGCTTCAGCAGTACCGCAGCCCTATAAACAAGGTTTTCTCTAGCGGGGAGGTCAAGGTCTGAGATTAACTCAATTTCAGCCTCGTCTTCAAACGACAGGACATCAAAAAGGCTGACGCATTGCATGAGACTTAAGATATCGTGATAGCCGTCGTCTCTCTTGCCCTTGACGGAAAGGAACCAGTTAATCTTTGCGGGTGCTTCCAAAGACAACATCATTGCGAAGCCGACTCAATGAACAATCAATAGGGACTTCATGAGCCGCCCCCCGGTTTTAAGTCTCTTATTTTCTTTTCGACCCTCTCCTTAAGCCCCTCTTCTTTTTCATGCTGCGCAAGGGCCTTGTTCCAAAACTCTAACGCCTTTTCATGATTGCCCATCGCGTTATACACGTCCCCGGTGTGCTCCAGCACGACAGGATCATCCTTCGTAAGACCTACAGCTTTTTGCAACATTTCCAAAGATTTCTCGAGCTTTCCCTGTCTGAAGTAGACCCAGCCCACACTGTCCATGATAAATCCGTTGTCTGGCTTGAGTTCACCGGCGCGCATGACCAGAGATTCAGCCTCCTGAAGATTCATGTTTTTCTCGGCAAAGGAATAGCCAAGGTAATTAAGAGCATCCGCGTTCTCTGGATTCGCTTCGATCGCTTTCCTCATATACATCACCATATCATCGAAGCGTCCCATCTTGTCATAAACGATGCCGAGATTATAGT
>JBAIXS010000266.1:0-3714 GCA_037916395.1 Candidatus Sulfobium mesophilum | reverse complement strand
ACCTCAGAGAGGATACCGGTTGCCGCAATAGTATGATTGCATACAGCGCTGCATGTGCCGCACTGATAGCATTTCATGAGATCTTTACCGCCGGATCTCAGAACCGTCTCCGTGAATTTTCTATCATACTTAGTCATTGCAAGCCTCCGTATGTTCGAACAGACCTTTATCTGTTGAACTCGTCGAGCGCCTAATAAAAGGCTACATCAATTTTAAGAAAGTGCAATAACCGTAACAATCTTGGTTTCCCCGTTGACAAAAGAAGGAGGCATGATACATTTGAATTACGGAAAGGGACCGCACAAAGAAAATCAGGAATACATTCAAACCGTGGGAGGTGGTGTGATGGCAGACGTAAAAGTGACGATAGACAGGGAAGAGTGCATCAGCTGTGAATCATGCTGGACGCTCTGCCCGGAGGTCTTTGAACAGAATTCCATCGACACCTGGAGCCAGGTAGTTGTGAAATATCAGATCGGAGGCGATCCGGCAGTCGGTCAGTTTCCGGATACCCTGCTGGATAAAGCGCAGGAAGCCGCGGATGCCTGCCCCGTCGCGATCATTCATGTTGGATGATCGGCGAAAACCACCAAATGAGGCGACATGACACTATCACATGCAAGGACGGTTTTCATTTCAGGAGTGGTCATTTCCTCTGTACTGTTTGCCGTACTTACTTACGACACTCACATGAAGTTTTCAGGTAAAACCTACGAAGACAAGTTGACGGCGCAGGTGGCATCGGGGAAATGGGTATGGCAAAAATACAATTGTAATGACTGCCACACTATTTTAGGTATCGGAGGGTATTACGCACCGGACCTCACAAAGGTCACGGCTTACAGGGATGCTGAATGGTTGAAAAGATTTATCAAAAACCCTGCCAAGGTCTGGCCGCAGGAAAGGAAGATGCCGAATCTTCACCTTAGCGATCAGGAGATATCTGATATCATTGCCTTTCTGTCATGGGTCGGCGAAATAGATACCAATGGGTGGCCGCCAAAGCCGCTAATGGGGGCCGTTACATCGGGCGCGCCTGGAAAAGCCGTATTCGAGAACAACGGGTGCTCGGCTTGCCATAAAATAGGCGGAGTCGGTGGGGCAGTAGGACCCGATCTGACTAAAGTCGGCAGCAGAAGAGATAAGGCATGGATAATCGATCAGATAAGAAATCCAAAGATCCATAACCCTCAGTCCATTATGCCGAGCTTCGCAAAACTTCCGGACAAGGATATCGAAGACCTGGCCGATTATCTGTCCAGCCTGAGATAGGATGCTCACGATGAAATACGAATCACAGCGGATCGCTTATAAATACTTTGCAGCGGCTACAGTACTATTCGGGCTTCAGGTGATATTTGGTTTGCTGACAGCGGCGAAGTATGTTTGGAACTATGATCCTTTAATCGACATTTTGCCGTTTAACACGTCGCGGGCAATACATCTTAACCTTCTCATCTTCTGGCTTCTTATGGGCTTTATGGGCGGTGTCTACTACCTTATTTCTGAAGAGGCCGGCTCGGAGATTTACAGCACGCGCTTGGCAGATTTCCAACTCGTTCTCTTCACGGCAGCCTGCGTTACAGCGCTTGCCGGATATTTCTTTGGATGGACCTGGGGCATTCCTTTTCTTGAACAACCGACCATTTTGAAAGCGGTCATAGTCGCCGTCTTCCTCGTCTTCCTCTTTAACATTTTCATGACGATGTTACGGGCGAAGAAGTGGACGGTTATCCAGGGAGTGCTGCTCATCGGACTCATAACACTTGCAGGGCTATTCTTTGCAGGAATATTCTTCATAAGAAACCTTTCCGTCCAATTCTATTACTGGTGGTGGGTCATTCACCTCTGGGCTGAAGTGGCGTGGGCGCTCATCGCGGGCTCGATGATCGCCTTTGTTCTTTTGAAGCTTACCGGGGTTGACCGCGCTGCGGTCGAAAAGTGGCTGTACATTGAACTTGGCCTCGGCCTTTTCACCGGCATAGTCAGCACGGGACATCACTATTACTGGATCGGGACGCCTTTATATTGGCTCTGGGTCGGCGCGGTCTTCAGCGTGATTTCGCCTTTACCTATCTTGCTCATGGTGATCGATACCCTCCGAGTCGTAAAAGAGAAAAAGCTTGAAGTCCAGAATAGGGCCGCTCTTTATTGGGCTGTTGCAAGTGCGGTCCTGCACTTTTTTGGAGCAGGGGTCTGGGGCTTTGCACATTCACTCCCTCAAATCAACAAGTGGAGCCACGGCACCCAGTTCACTGCGTCTCACGCCCATTTTGCCTTTTACGGGGCCTATGTCACGCTCAACCTCGCCATGATTTATTTCGCGGTTCCGAGATTGAGTGGTACTGAAACACACGCCAGAGTGACACATCTGAGGACGTTTTGGATCATGAATCTATTCATGCTTTTTGTAGTCTTTAGCTTCACCATCGCAGGCGTAGTTCAAACATATCTGCAGAGGATAATGGGGATAGACTACCTGACTGTGCAGGGATTTATGAAACTCTGGTACTGGACGCTTTGGGTGTCAGGCTGGGGTTTTGCGTCGGGCGTGGCACTCTATCTTATAGATTTTTTTTCACTTCGGTCGCAGGAGAGTTAGGGTATGTGAGCCCCATCTCCTGAAGGAGGCTTTATGAGACCAATCGGTTCTTTAATGGTTGAACACAGAGTTATTGAACGCATGATTTCGCTTCTTTACCATGAACATACTAAAATTGTTAAAGACGGAAAGATTGATCGCGCGACTATCGACGTAGCGATAGACTTTTTTACTACCTACGTAGATAGATTCCACCACGGGAAGGAAGAACAGATCCTTTTCAGAGAGCTCAAAAGCAAACCGCTTTCAGCCGAGCACAAAGAAGTTATAGACGATCTAATAAAAGAGCACGTCTATTCACGAAATACTCTGGAGAAGTTAAGGAATGCCCGAGAACGACTCGATACTGAAGAAAATGCCTTGAGCGAAATAACAAAATGTATAGAAACCATTGTCAAGTGGTACCCCATACACATTGAAAAGGAGGATAAACACTTCTTCTTCCAATCCATGGTATATCTGAGCTTACAAGAACAGGCGGCCATGCTGGAAGAGTTCTGGGAATTCGATGGGAATTTTATTCACGAAATGTATATGGAAAGGATAAGGAACCTGGAGGGGAAAGATCAATAGCAGCTCTTCGCATATTGTTGATAGATAGGGGTTCCGGCATTCCGGTCTGTTCCCGAGAGAAATTTTGATATAGGCTGGAAATATTCAAAGAAATAACCGCAACAGACAAAATTGCTCCAGGCGAACGCGGCGTAAGCGAGGTTTTCCTTGAGTCATGGTCGATCACCAGCCCGGTTGCCTCGGTCCCGAAGGCTTGGGGAGTAATAGAGCGATCTGCATTCTAAGCCGCAGGTTTTGAGGTAACAAATGATTCCGTTTATCGAATATGTGATAATGAAAGTGACTTAAAACTGAGGATGGCGATATTGAAAAAAACCATTTAACGAAGTATGACAAACTGCATCGGCTTTAGGTCGAGCTTCAGGAATAGCGATTGGTTGCCCGGATCCTTGTGAGACTTAATTTCAACTGGGCCATTTCCCCCGTAAAGGAAGTCCATATGTGCTCCAGCCTTCTGAATGGTGTTATCGACAACTACGAAATCCGACCGTGATTCCGTGGTCGAGGTGTTGTAAGCGACAAGCACTTCCTGGTCCGCC
>JBAIXS010000265.1:0-4241 GCA_037916395.1 Candidatus Sulfobium mesophilum | reverse complement strand
GTGGAAATATTACCCGTAGTGGACAAGCTTGTGGATTCCTCCATGCTTGTCGAAACCAGTGCTTACATCGAGGCCACAGTTCGCTGCGATGTGGAAATCCTCAAGGGGATAGCCGACAAGATCCGCAATCCTATGACCATAATAGGAGGCAACCTCAGAAGGCTTCAACGACACACAGACCCAAAAGATGCCCTCTATCATGACTACGACTTTCTGATATCCTCTACCAGTCGTTGTGAAGACATGATAGAAGATATAAACACTTATGTTGAAATGTTTCAACGCGAGGCAAGGATGGAGCAATGCATGCTCGAAACGGTCATAGAAAATATGCTTGAAAAACTAGCTGCACGAAAGAAACTTGAGGGAGTAAAAGTGGAAGTTGATCTGAGCCCCGATGCCCGCTTCGTGAGGGGTGACCCGATAGATCTTCGCCACCTCTTCTACCACATAATTGAAAACAGCGTAGAGGCAGCCCGTGCTTCAAAAAATCCTTGTGTGCGAATAAGCTCTTTCTTGCAAAGCGTTCCTCCACACACCGTACAGGTGGAGGTGTTCAATAATGGCGAGGCTATTAATCTCGCAAATATTTCGGATATTTTTTCGCCTTTTTATTCCACAAAACCCAAGGGCTCAGGCCTGGGACTTTCGATAGCAAGACTTGCCCTGCGCAAGAACTTCGGTGAGATAGATTTCGAGCCTATCCCTAAAGAAGGGACAAAGGTTTTCCTGACGCTTGAAAAGGCAGACTAAGTTCTATGGGCTTTTGTATTGTAGTGCCATTATTGCTTCCTCGTTGTTATGACGCACGGATAAAAAATCCGCCGTCCGGTCAAAAAAAATCCTTACCCATAGCTCAGAAAGCGGCATGATTTCGTGAGGACATTTAAGCGTAAACCTTCATATCTGTTTCTTGCTGCGATTGTTATCTGTTCTCTTGCAGTTCATGTGATCGATAACATTCTATGGAAAGATTTGAGGCTTATTGGTGAACCTCTTCATTCAGCCTCTGAAACCCTGGGGGCGGCGATCGCTATCTTCATGGCTATTGTGTTTTTGTGGGGGAAGAAGGAGGAATATGGAGGAAAGCTCTTTCCGATGGCCATGGGCTTCCTCGGAATGGGCCTTCTTGATGGTTTCCATGCCGCTGCGTCTCTTGATAGGGGATTTGTTTTGCTCCGCAGCGTGGCAGGACTAGTAGGCAGTTTCTGGTTCTCCCTAGTCTGGCTGCCTGGCCTAGCATCAAAAAAAGGTGAGGTCTGGAAAAGACTGGCCCCGTGGGTTGTTGCTGTTGGTGCTGTATTGTTTGGCATGTGGACGATATCAGCAAGATGGACATTGCCGGTTATGTTACAGGAAGGGAGATTTACTACTCCTGCTATATCAATCAATCTCGTAGCAGGTGTCTTATTTGCGGTCTCAGCTGTGAGATTTGTTGTTGACTTTCACCGTTCAGAAAGTCCCAAATTTTTCCTATTTACTTGTATGGCTATACTCTTTAGCATAGCCCAGTTTAGCTTCCCTTTTTCCGTTCCCTGGGACGTGACGTGGTGGTTGTGGCATGTGCTTCGTCTCATGGCATATGTTTTGGTGTTAGGATTCGCTGTATTTGAGCGCAAGGAGGCGGAAGAAGCCATCAAGAAACTAAATCGAAACCTGCAAATCCGTGCAGCAGAGCTTGAAGCCTCCTATAGGGACATGGAGAGTTTCAGCTATTCGGCGTCTCACGATCTTCGATCGCCACTGATTAAGATTCACACCGTCTCCCGTATTCTGTTGAAAGATTATGGAGATAAGCTTGATAATGATGGCGGTCTGCTACTGAATACTATTCAGGAAAATGCAAAAAAAATGGAGCAGCTTATCAATGATTTACTAGCCTTCTCCCGTGTCAGTACTAAAGAGATTCAGACGGCTGAAATAGATATGGCTGCGTTAACAAAGACAGTATTTCAGGAATTGAAATCCACTATCGGTAATCGAAGTGTGCAGTTGGAAATGAAAGAGCTTCCGCCCGCCCATTGCGATGGGTCAATGATGCGTCAGGTCTTTGCTAACCTTCTGTCAAATGCGATCAAATACACTAAACCTATAGAGATTACAATCATTGAGGTAGGCGGTATAAGAGGGGAAAATGAAAATATCTACTATGTAAAAGATAATGGTGTGGGATTTGATATGGATAATGCAGATAAACTCTTTAACATTTTTCAGCGCCTACATAGTCAGGAGGAATTCGAGGGGACAGGTATTGGGCTTGTAATCGTTAAGAGGATTGTCGAGAAGCATGGTGGAAGAGTATGGGCGGAGGGAAAGCCTAAAGAAGGGGCCAAGTTTTGTTTTTCCTTACCTATAAAAGAAAAAATTGCATAAATTTCATATTTCTTATCAAAGGGGAACCTATAGTAGCAAAAGGATGTTGATGAGACGGGTTTTCCTTTGTAAACCGGACAATGATTATTGATGCCTGCTGATGAGAAGTCCCGTTAGCATATGACGGCAGATGAGACGGTTCGTTTTTGGGAGTTCGTCGGTGGACTTCTCGGCCTGGGCTATAAGCGGTGAGCTCCGACTTCCAAAGGAAAGTGAAAGTCAGTAATTGCGTTTACAAGGGATGTCAATGCAAATGCTGACTATTGCATTTTAAAATGACCCACTAAAAAAACTACCCTTATGCATTATTCTGCTTTCTACTTCAAATATAATATGCCCAAGTCGAGAATTGTGTTGACAGTTGTAGACTCCGATAAGTAGAAGAGTCATGGCCTTCCGGTTAAGATAGTTTTACCAGAACATCTTAACCAAAAGGAGGAAGTACCATGACTCAAAGACAGTATATCATTAACAGGAAGCTTAACATTGTGGAGTTGGGCACTACCCTTGGCAACATCAGCGAAGCCTGCCGTAAGTTAGGTATCAGCCGACAGCACTACTACGACATCAAGACTGCCATCGAAGAAGAGGGATTGGAAGGACTGCTTGAGAAATCCCGGCGTTCTCCACGGATCGGCAACCGTGTAGCCCCTGAAATTGAACAGAAAGTCTTGGACTATTCTCTTGAGTTCCCTACCCACGGCCAGACCCGGGCGGCGAATGAGTTGAAGAAGCGAGGAACTATCCTTAGTGCCGGTGGAGTCCGGAGTATCTGGCTGCGGCATAATCTGCAAACCAAGGGGCTCAGGCTCAAAAGGTTGGAGCAGTGGGCTGCTGAGACATCGAACATCCTGACAGAGTCACAGGTCCAGGCACTTGAGCAGGCCAAACAGGAACAAGAGGCACACGGCGAAGTGGAGAGCCCACATCCTGGCTTCCTCGTTGCCCAGGATACCTGCTATGTCGGCTATATCAAGGGCGTCGGCAAGATCTATCAGCAAACAGGCATTGATACTCACTCAAACACGGGTTTTGCCAAGGTCTATAACGATAGGACCTCTTTGACAGCCGCCGACTTCCTCAATGACCGAGTGTTACCGTTCTTCGACGAACGCGGTATCAGAGTACTGCGCATACTCAGCGATAATGGGCCGGAGTATTGCGGGCGAAGAGATGAGCATACTTATCAACTTTTTCTGCAGCTCAACGAGATCGAGCATACAAGAATCAAGGTCCGGCATCCCCAGACCAATGGGGCTGTGGAACGGCTCAATCAGACGATCCAGGAGGAATTCTACAAGGTCGCTTTCCGCAAGAAACTCTACAGCTCTCTCGAAGAGATCCAGGCTGACCTCGACGAGTTCATGGCTTGGTACAATACCGAGCGGACGAACCAGGGTCGTTATTGTCAGGGCCGGACACCAATGCAGACCTTCATCGAAGGGCTGGAACTCTATAAGCAATATGTTTATGATAAGGAGGTGATCGAAACAGCAGCGTAGCGGAAGCGGTTAGCCGGAAGGCCGACTGTCAACACAAATGCTGTTCAGGGCACATGAAGTCCGCAGTTATTAATAAACGCAAGCGTTACCAAGTACAGGAAGTGGTATTGCGGAGCGTCACTTTTTCTATTTTGGAGGCATCGATTAAATCCATTTCATGATCTCGAAATATTACTGGTATAAGCACGATGAATCGGGATCATGACTTTATTTGCATATTAACAATGTCTAGGATTTCCTGGAGTTCGTCGTTCGTGAATTTAAGACAGACTTTTGATTTTTTTTCTTCGATCATCTTATCAACTCTATCAATCACTTCTACTATATCTGTTGGCTCAAGGTTAATTTTCCTAATTGTCTTATTAC
>JBAIXS010000264.1:0-8248 GCA_037916395.1 Candidatus Sulfobium mesophilum | reverse complement strand
AAATATTCTATTTCTTTGCCTATATGAACCTTTTTCTTATCTTTTCAATAGTGTTTGTCATTTCTCTGTGGCGCTGGTGGTAAAAATAGCACTTTTATAAAGGAGAAAACCATGTTAAGAGGACACTGATCTAAAACCTCCATGTGGTTACTGCAAGGATTGAAAGGTCATCTTCAGGTTTGGCTAGGCCGCCCTTGATACCGAAATCCGGATGAAAGTTAAGGCTCGAAGCTCTCAGTCAACGTCTTACCGACATTATCTTCATTTCGGAACAAAGGGTATCTCAAGATCCATTACAAAGGCCCGTATCGTAAGGGTAATCTGAGGGCGCAATGCGTCGTTGCTTGTTACTTCCACGTTTTCAGTAATAACCCCTCTTCGGCCTGCGGTACTGACCTTGATGGTAATGTATCCCTTTTCGCCGGGGGCCACATGGCTAGAACTAGCCATTTCGGCTATGCAGCCTCAGGAGGCTGTCAGTCGCCTGATAAACAGTGCTTCAGTTCCCGTGTTTGTAAACTCAAAGGCAAATTCAAGGATATCGCCCTCCTTTACAGTACCGAAGTCATGCAGTTCACTGTCAAACCTGATGGATGGGTCTGCATAGACCAGAGTTGGGAATAAAATGACAAACAATATTAACCATCTCTTCATGACTATAATCTATCATGACGACATACACCTGTAAACTTGTTGAATTAAGGTCGGATTCCCGCTAATATGTGGGGAGAAACTCTTTGGGAGGCAACTATGACAAAGAAAATCATACTCTTAATTATTGCTCTATGTTTTACCGCATGTGCGACGCAGCATCATATAGGCGCAATAAGAACATCGGACCAGATGGTAAAGGAAGCGAAGGCATCCATCAAGGAGGTCTCTATTGGTGATGTTAAGAAAATGATTGATAACAAAGACAAGATCATTATTCTCGATGTGCGTGATAAGGATGAATTTGAAACAGGGTATATACCGGGAGCGCTGAATCTATCGCGAGGCATGCTGGAATTTAAGATCAATACCATGATACCAGATCGGAATGCCAGAATTATTGTTTATTGCGGTGTTGACCTCAGAGGCCCTCTGGCGACCAAGACCCTCAATGAGATGGGATACATTAATGCCGTCAACATCAATGGCGGACTGAAGGCATGGAAGGCAGCTGGATACCCGATAACAAAATAGGTCCAATGGCTATAGAAATTATCATTTACGGCAAGGCTGGTTGACCCTATACAGAAAAGGCCAGGTCAGCCTATAGGACGGCTACGTATTTCGATGTCAAGCAGGACCCCTTGAAACTCGACGAAATGCTGCGGCACTCAAAGGGGGTCAGAAAAGTTCCGGTCATCGTCGAGGACGACAGAGTCTCGATAGGGTATGGCGGATCTTGAGGGGTCTGATTCCGATAGTCTGTCGGATTACGAAATTAATCTGAAAAACACAGGCCAGTTCATATTATAGCGTTTCAGGACTTACATCCCTGTGCGTATACTTTATGACATTCACATCCGAGAGCACGACGATGCCTTCGCCGACCAGTTCATCCAGTATGGGGATGACCTTGGTGATCTTTTCTTCGGTATCCATAACCGTGATCAGCACCGGAAGCTCTCCGTGCGCCGTTAACGCCTTTTTCTTGTGATACCGCCTATGCGGCCCGTAGCCCGCGATTGCCTTATATACTGTGGCGCCCGCAATGTCGGTCATGATAAGCCTTTTAATAATAGCCTCATAAAGCGGCTCACCCTCCCATTTGTCGTCTTCGCTTATGATGATCCTTAGCATCTTGGCCTTGCCTTCAAGTTTCATCCTGTCACCTTCCTTTTGTTGCTCTTCGGCCCCCTCACAGCATTTTATTACGTTCGTGTCCGTGACCTCGACCATGCCTCTTTCTACTACATGATAGATATCAGCAAGCACGCTGTTAATCATCTGCTCGGTCTCCACCACCTCTATCTTTACCGGCATGCTTGTGGATAATTCGAGCATCTTTGAGGTGTGAAATATACCGTCAGAGCCGTATCCCGCCACCCCTCTGAAAACGCTCACGCCCACGAGCTTCTTCTTTAAGAAGATGTCCATCAGCACCTCATAGACAGGCTTGCCGTGGAATTTATCGCCCTCATCAATATAGATGGTCAGCTTCTTTGCAGGTCCTTTTGTTACCATGTGTTTATCTCCTATATGCTTTTTGCGATCATTTCTCCGAGCTTCAAAGCCACAAAACCTGCCACGACACTTAATACAATATTCAGAGCCGCAAAGATCAGTTCTCCATCTGCGACAAGTTTTCCTGTTTCGTATTCGAAAGTTGAAAATGTGGTGTAGCCGCCAAGGCCTCCAACGACCAGCAGAAGCCGCCACTGCGGGTTTTCGAGAAAACGCTCCGCCATCAGGGTCATAAGCAGCCCAATGAGAAAGCTGCCTGTTACATTCACAACGAAGGTCCCCATGGGGAAACTCCTTCCCCACCGCTGGCCGATCCAGGTTGCAATGGCAAAGCGTGCGACAGAGCCTATGCCTCCGCCTGCAAAGACAATAATATAGTTCATCATCGATTTTTCAAACCTCTCATGACTATTTTAACCGAAAGATGACTCTATTTCAGTTGAGGCTGCCCGCAACAGACAAGGAAACTTATAATTAAAACTTGATATTGCCAGCAAGAACGATTTGTCTTACAATATGCGAAATGAAAATTAAGGCTGCGATATTGGTTGCGGCGCTATTGCTATCGATAACGGCGCCATTTTCGATTCACTTATCGGTGTCAGGCGGCAGACCGGTCCTTGTCTCTTTAGATGTATGTAATGCCACAAGCGCAGCCTTGTCTGTAAATGCGGACACCACTGCAGTTCAAGAATGTTCTTTCATGCTTGTCATTCCGGCAGTTTCCGGATATGTCAATCCATCTGATCCCGATTATCTTTCCTTAACGCTGGCATCCAAACAGGAACGCCCACCTGAAGCATAGTCAGTAGTTCCGAAGTATCAGAGTCAGGTTTTTCAGGAATGCAGCACTCTGTTGTCTGCATAAGAATGCGTTTTTTCATTGCATTCTCCCCCTTATACTCGGCTCCGCTTCGGAAATTATCGATAAATAATCCCGAAGCGGAGCCATTTTTTTTGAAAGACACAAAAACTGAAGAGAAGGGCGGTGCATAAGTGGAAAATATCGAGGCGCCTTTATATTACACCTTGCGCATAATTAAGCTCTGCCAGAAAAGCTGCTGCCCGGCCTGGAGCCGGCCTCATAACCTTAATCCCCTTTCGGGTTCTCATCCGGAGGGTCTTCGGCCGGTAATGTTGCCGATGGTCGGACTTCAGGAGATACCTCCTTCTTTTTGCGCCGCTCGGCCATCCGGTCAAAGAGGTAGAACAAGAGCGGCACATAGAGCATCGCCAGGGTCGTCTCGCCTATCATGCCTCCGATGATGCCTGTGCCTATAGAATGCCTCGCATTTGCGCCGGCGCCCATTGCGATTGCAAGCGGAAGGCAGCCGAACGCGAAGGCAAGAGAGGTCATGATGATCGGTCTCAGCCTCTGTTCTCCGGCCTCTACGGTAGCCTCCATTATCGATTTGCCCTGTTTGCGCAGTGCGACCGCGAAGGAGACTCTGAGGATCGCGTTCTTCGCACCCAACCCGATAAGCACCAGCAGACCGATCTGGAAATAGACGTCGTTTTCAAGGCCGCGAACCCAGTTTGCGGTAAGGGCGCCAAGGACTCCGAAAGGCACCGCCATCATTACCGACCCTGGCAGACTCCATGACTCATACTGGGCCGCAAGGACGAGGAAGACGATGATGAGGCCGAACACAAAGGCTATCATTGAGGTTCCCCCTGATTTCTTTTCCTCGAAGGCAAGCCCTGACCAGGCGAAAGAGTATCCATGAGGAAGTACTTCGCGAGCCACTTCTTCCATCGCAGCTACAGCCTGTCCCGAGCTGTACCCGGGGGCGGCAGTGCCGTTGACCTTTGATGCAGGGAACCCGTTGAAATGCGGAAGCATGTCGGGCCCTGCCACCCACCTCGTCGTGACGAGGGCAGAGAGCGGGACCATCTCGCCCTTATTCGATCTTGTATAAAGGCGTGTCAGGTCCGCAGGGTTCTCGCGATATTTCGGCTCGGACTGGAGAATGACCCACCAGACCCTGCTGAATTGATTGAACTGACTGACCGTAAGTGATCCGAACTGGGCCTGGATGGCGCTATAAACATCATTAACCGGCACGCCAAGGAGATTAGCCTTCTCGCGGTTGACATCCGCGGCAAGCTGCTGAGTAGTGGAACGGAAAGTACTGCTCAGACCGGCGAGTTCAGGCCGTTGGCGGGCCTTGCTGAGGAAATTCTGGGTAAGCTCGTCGAGTCTGGCCAGCTCGCCCCCTCCTGTATCCTGGATCCAGAATTCAAAACCTCCCACAGTTCCGATCCCCGGAATCGCGGGAGGAGCCACCGGGATTACACGTCCCTCGCGGATCGACCTGGCTTCGCTGTGGAGGCTCATCAAAACAGCACGGGCGTTTTCGGCCCGCGCCTTCTTTGCTGATGCGTAACGTTCATCAAAGGGTTTTAGTGTCACAAAAAAGGTTCCGGCGTTGGTTTTCAGACCGCTGTCCAGAATGCTGTAGCCGGTAAGCTGTGTGCGGTTTTCCACACCCGGAATTTTCTTGAATATCGCCTCCACGCGCTCCGCAACAGTCTCAGTGCGATCAAGGCTTGCCGCGTCGGGCATCATGATAGCGGCCATCACATACCCCTGGTCCTCGTTTGGCACGAAGCTTGTGGGAAGCACTCTAAAAAGATGAATAATCGAATAGACAAGCACCGCCAGAATGACAAAGGCTATTACCATCCGTCTGATGACGAGCGTTACCGCGTGGCCAAAGCCGCGGGTGATATCATCGACCCTGCGGTTGAACCAGGCGAAAAACCCGCGCTCAGGCGGCGTGGTGTGCTTAAGCATGACCCCGCACATCGCGGGAGTGAGCGTTAGCGCTACAAAGCCGGATACAGCCACAGAGATAACGATAGTGATCGCGAACTGCCTGTAGAGCTGGCCGGTGGTGCCGGGAAGAAATGCCGCAGGGATAAAGACCGACGCCATCACAAGCACCACCGCGACGAGCGAGCTCGCTATCTCACCCATCGCCCTGATCGTTGCCTCCTTCGGGGATAGATGGAGCCTCGCCATATTGCGTTCGACGTTTTCAACTACAACGATCGCGTCATCCACCACCATGCCGATCGCAAGCACAAGCCCGAAGAGCGTGGACTGATTGATCGAAAAACCGAACGCGAGCATGCCGGTAAAGGTGCTGACAAGGGCGACAACAATCGCAACTGCGCAGATGATGGTCGTGCGGAAGCTCTGGAGAAAGAAGTAAACGACAAGCACCACGAGCAGGATTGCCTCGAACAGAGTCTGAACCACCTCTTTAATCGAGATGCGCACGAAGTCGTTTGTATCAAGTGACACCAGGTAGTCGACTCCGTTGGGGAAGCTGGGTTTCATATCTTCGAGCGTCTTGCGCACAGATTTTGACACTGCGAGTCCGTTGGCGCCCGGCTGCAGGTAAACGGCGATAAATGTGGCTGGATTGCCATTGAGCCTGCTGTTGATTACATACTGCCTCAGGCCAACCTCGCTGCGCGCCACGTCCTTTAGCCGCACGATTGCACTACCGTCCTGACTGGTGCGCAGAATAATATTGTCGTACTGTGACGGCTCGGTGAAAGGTCTCTGCGTGACCACAGGGAATGTCAGCTGAACGGGACCTGAAGATGGCTGCTGGCCGATCTGTCCGGCACCGTATAGGGCGTTCTGGCTTGCGACAGCCTGCTGGATATCGCTGGTCGTAATCCCGAGGGACGCCATCCGGTCAGGATTCATCCATATCCGCATCGCCTGATCGGGCACACCCATGATCTGCGCTTGTCCAGCGCCGGGTACGCGTTTGATCGCGTCCAGGACATAGACATTCGCATAGTTCGCGATATACTCGGCGCTGTAGCGCTCGCCTTTGGCAAAGATGCCGACAAGCATCATGATCGAAGAGGCCTTTTTTTGAACTGAAACGCCAAGCTGCACTACTGCCTCAGGCAGTTGGGGCAGTGCGAGGCTTACCCTGTTCTGCACCTGCACCTGGGCGATGTCCGGATCAGTGTCGAGAGTAAAGTAAACGGTTAGCGTTAATTGACCGTTTGCGGAACTCGTTGAAGACATATAAATCATATTGTCGACACCGTTGATCTGGGCCTCAATCGGCGCTGCAACAGAATCGGCGAGTGTCTGAGAGTCAGCCCCGGGATAGGTCGCAGATACTGTGACCTGCACAGGCGTGATCGGGGGATACTGCTCGACAGGCAGCCTGGTCATCGCAATCAGTCCTGAAAGGCAGATGATGAGCGCTATGACTGTGGCAAATATAGGCCGCTCGATGAAGAACTTCGAAAACACAGATTAGGTCTCCTTTAGAAAGGACATGGTATTCTCTCTCATTCTCGGTCTTCGACCTCCGAGGAATTTTCCCTCTTTATCATCCGATTCATACAGTCTGAGTATCGGGAAAATAAAGCCGCTCAAATACTATGTCCTTTCTGATAAGCAGATTCAGCTGGGCGAAAGGAACGGCACCGAAAAAAGAACTATGTCGCTCAAGGCAGCCTGCCCTTTATTGTCCTTTGCTGTTGCTCTTTGCCTCTGTCTTCGATGAAGCACTGCCAGCCGACTCCGCTCCAGCATCGACAGGCTTAGCAGAGACAGACATGCCGGGATGAAGTGCGAGCGCGCCGTCGACCACCACCTGTTCGCCGGCCCTGAGCCCTTCGAATACAAACCAGTCGTCGCCATGCCATTCTCCGACCTTCACCGGCCTCTGTTCAGCCTTGCCTTCTTTGTCAACCACCCAGACGAAGTGGCCCTTTGACCCCTGCTGCATCGCCCGCTGCGGCACCAGGACAGACTTCATCACAACAGCTCCCTTCACACGCACACGCACAAACTGGTTCGGCCGCAGTATTCCATCGGGGTTCTTCACACTGGCCCGGAGAAGGAATGTCCCTGTCTGCGAGTTATACGACGGCTCGGCGAAGGTTATTCTTCCGGTATGAGGAAAGATACTGCCGTCAGAGAGGATGACCTCGATCTCATAATTCTCATCCTTCGGTGCGCGCAGCAGTCCGCGGCTGATAGCGTTGCGGTATCTCTGCATCTCGTTTTCTGAGAGGCTGAAGTTCACCCAGATTGGAGAGAGCACCGCAACTGTCGTAAGCAGGCTGTTTTGCGGGTTGATGTATGTGCCGTCAGTCTGCAACGCTGAACTGCTGATGCCGGTCACAGGCGAAGTGATAGTTGTATAGGACAAATTTAGCTTTGCTGATTCAACCTGGGCTTTTGCCTGGTCCAGTGCCGCTGCTGCGGATTGGTATTGGCCGGTAGCGTCGTCGAGGTCTTTCTGGGAAAGCGCGTTCTGCCGGGCAAGCGGCTTAATCCGCTCAAGGTTCAGGCGGGCTGTGTTGAGCACCGCCTCCTGTTTGACGAGGGCCGCTTTTGCCTGATCAAGTTGGACCTGGAACGGCTTGGGGTCCATCTGGAAAAGGACCTGGCCCTCTTTCACCAGCGCGCCCTCGGTATACAAACGTTTGTCGAGGAAACCGCTGACCCGAGCCTGGATATTGACAAGGTGAGAACTCTGCGTTTGGGCAACATACTCTGAAGCTATAGGAACATCCTTCAGACTTATGGTTATCACTGAAACCTGCGGCATTTGGGTGGTCGCAGCTTTTTTCTGCCCTTTGCATGCGGGGAGCAGAACGGCAATCACTACTATGATTGCTATATTAAGGACCCTAACATGCCATGAAAGGTTTGTCGCGCGCTTATTAGCCATCGCCAATTTCCACCTTTTGGGATTGCTTTTCGTCTTCCTAAAAAGATGGTAGCAGTCTTTAAACGGCTATGCAATCGATTTATCTGGTAGACCCATGGCAGGGTTAAGTGGAAAATCTCATCTGCCCCGCAGGGACTGGGGATGCGCGTTTTTTTGCTACGATGGCCGACCAGTAGGTGGCGTTTGCCTGTAGGGTTCGCAACCGCATGGCGTCCAATGCCGCGCCGAACTGGATGAAACGACGCGGCAAAATATTGAGATTCTCTTGATTTCTCAATATTCCTTGGAGTGTATCATGCGGATTTGAAGCAATATTTCTCTGACTATTCAGATTACTGAATGATTTGTATCTA
>JBAIXS010000263.1:0-2655 GCA_037916395.1 Candidatus Sulfobium mesophilum | reverse complement strand
TGTGAGCATCTACCTCATAAAATGGGATGACGATAGATTCTGAGACTTCTCCTTTCCATTGACGCTTGATGCGAAGAGGATCGAAGTCCGTGATAAGACATCCTGCCCCGATTTTCTTCAGATAGGCGGGCAGGGCCTTTCCGGGGATACCCTCAAGAAGCTGGAAGGCTATGTCGAGGGATGATAAGGACCGGGAAACCTCAGCAAGGCCTTTAAGCATAAAGCTATAGTTTCGTTCTGCAGCATGCAGGAAAGAAGAGACGAGGCAGAAGACCACGACAAGGGGCGACTTCATGCCGATTGCCTGCTCCTGGGCAAAAAGAATGGCCCAGTTGTCCCTGATCCTCTGATCACGACTCATCCAGTACACGACGGGTCCACGGCGGATTTCCGCAGTGTTAAGCCGGATCACTCTTTTTGCATTGAGTGGCATGAATGATAAATATCCTTACCAGATTACAACTGAAATTCTGTTACTTAGATGAAAACACTCTTTTCGAACAGGTACCTGACGCCTCCGGCTGTAAATAAGCATGGGTGTTTTTCACCAGGGCCTTTTTTACATATCTCCGTGATGATGCTCTATCGGATGGCCGCCACCGCCGGTATGTCCTAGATGGGACAGATGGCGTGCCGGGATTTCGTGCCTTAGAAGGGCGGCACATAATAATATGCCTATTATAAAGACGGCCTCAATCCTGACGCTGCGCGCAAATCTTACGAGTATGCGGTCACCGTCTCCGCCGGCTTGAAAGCGAGGGAAAAGCCGCATAGCGATGCGCGTGAAAATTCCGCGGCGTTCAGTTGAGACGCCGGCCTGTTCCTGTAAAAGCGGGACGCTGACATATCGGTTGAAGGCCCCAAGGTTGATTAGAACGAAGAACAGAATGATTTTCGTAAGTACTGTCCAGCCGTAAGGCGCCTTTAAAAGCGCGTTGATGCCCCCGACATATATCCACGCGTTGTAGATTGCGGTAGCTCCAACCATTGCCACCGCAAAGCCCGCCATTGCCGAAAATCTGCCCGCGACTATTGCGATAAGTTCAGGAGATGGCTTCTTTCCCCCTAAGAAGTCGGGAAGGACAGAGATGGAAAGCACCATGAGACCGCCTCCCCATGCCGATGCACCAAGCAGGTGGAGCCAATCCATTATCTCGGGCAGACTGAAATCTCCTGCATCAGAGGCATGACCCGAGGCGCTTGCCGTCATAGAGACTATTAGTCCCAGAAGGAGCATAAGAAAAAGAAATGCAGTTTTGTCGCGAAATCGCGCAGCCGTCTTCGAAAGCGCCAACAGCAAAAGGGCGCCTACACGGATAAGCCAGACGCTTCCATAATGGGTCCGGAAGAGCACCGTTGGAAGCGCCGAAAAAAAAGCGGGGAAGGGTTGGCCGCTCATCTCCGCGGTCCTGGTCAGAAGCTCGGCTACGCTGCCCGCGATTATGACGGCCAGCCCGTAACAAAACAATTTCCACATTCTTGAAACAAAATTTCCCTGATATGAAAATTTGCCCTGAATCGCGGGTGAAAGAAACCAGAGACGGCAGGCGATAACACCTATGCAGAAGGCAAGACAGACTAGTTCCAGCCATTCGGGAATGACATGCATAGGCCTCTCACCTCCTGACGGTTTTCTCCTTCAGTACCATATTATCCTACTTGATCGTGAATGTGAACTGTCCGTTTGTCCTGTGGCCGTCTCTTGCCACAACGTTCCAGATCACAAGATAAGTGCCGGGAGGCAGAGGCGGTACACTTACCTGAAGCAATCTCGGGTCAGCCGGATCGACCCGGCTGTCGCGCTTGTCGATCATCCTGCCATCGGCACTATGCACCATAAGGGTCGAAAAGGCCGGCTCCAGATCGCCGTCGAACCAGATGCGGACCTGCGAAGGCGAGCCGGAAACAGTCGAGCCCACTTTCGGGTCTGAATGATCCGGGAAGGCATGCGCAAGCGATACTTTTGGCGAAGCGCACAGAAGAACCGAAGCAAGAACAGGAACTGCAATCCAGCTATTAAGCAAGCGTATCATCTCTTTTACCGGAATATGGGTGCGCCTAAGCTTTTAGGGAAAAGGTCATCGACAAACAGATGTATGAGGCCCAGGACACCGACACTGCTGCCTGAGCGGGAGTTCACTGGTATTTGAGCTGCAACGCCCAACTCCATAAACTTGCCGGCCCACACGATGCCTGGATTTACCGTCCCCGTGATCTGCCCCTTGCACTCAGCGCTCATGCAGGTTTCCATGGGGAACTCGACCACAAGTATCATGCGTTTAAAGGGATTCCCCAGTCCGATATCTTTCACAAAGGACTGAAGGTAAATCAAACTGTACTGCAAGGAAAATGCCCAGGTCAGCGTAGTCGGGTTGCGCTCCACAATGGTTTCGCCAGTGTCAGGGTCTATCGATTTATTGCCTGAACGGCTAGGGAAGTTAGGCCCGACTACTCCGGTAATCGCAAACGGCCTGAGATATTTCACAGAGTCAGGGAGGTCTCCGAAGCCTTTTCCGAAAAAGACAGCAGGGGAAATTGTCGAAAAAGACTCTGCTATCTGATGCGCCCCGGTGCCTCCGACATCGAAGTCCATGCCGACAGAAAGTATCAATTCATGAGGATCATTTGTGAGAAACTGCCACTTCGCCCCTATGC
>JBAIXS010000262.1:0-1850 GCA_037916395.1 Candidatus Sulfobium mesophilum | reverse complement strand
AATGATGTGGTTATAAATAAGGGTGCTCTCGCCAGAATAATAGACCTTGAAACCCTCATTAACGGGGTTTACGTGACTACGTATAAGGCCGACGGGCTGATCATCTCAACTCCCACCGGCTCTACGGCCTATTCTCTTTCCGCAGGCGGCCCCATCCTTTATCCGTCACTTGAGAGTATAGTAATTACCCCTATTTGC
This sequence comes from Candidatus Sulfobium mesophilum, assembly GCA_037916395.1. GTDB lineage: Bacteria > Nitrospirota > Thermodesulfovibrionia > Thermodesulfovibrionales > UBA6898 > Sulfobium > Sulfobium mesophilum_A. The sequence continues at coordinate 1,652 of JBAIXS010000262.1, read as the reverse complement.
TCCCACACGCTCACAAACAGGCCGATCGTGCTTCCCGACTATTCCAGGATCGAGGTTACACTGAGGACGCTCAGTGAAGACGTGTATCTGACCCTTGACGGGCAGGTAGGATTCTCACTGAAAAAGGATGATGTTATCGAGGTCGAAAAATCGCCGTTTAAGACGAGACTGCTTTTGCCTTGTGTGCGTGATTATTTCAGCGTACTGCGTACAAAGCTGAAGTGGGGCGAGCGTTGAGAAGACTGGCCTCCGCTGATTTCCCGCTATGAAAAAACCCGTGGACGATATCCTGGACGATCTGAAAACAATACTTGAATTCTATCAGGCCTTGGGCGTCGAAGGTCTGCGCCTTGCCATGCCGGGGCGACCGGTCGATGTCGTCGTTGGTGGAGATAAAGAACGTCTGCTTACGGAACTTCGTCGGGAGATAGGCGATTGCACAAGATGCAAACTCTCGGGAGGCAGAAAGAATATTGTATTTGGTGAAGGCAATCCCTATGCGAAGATAATGTTTATCGGCGAGGGGCCGGGAAGAGAAGAGGACATCCAGGGCAGGCCGTTTGTGGGCGAGGCGGGAATGCTCCTTACGAAGCTGATCGAGAAGATGTCTGTTGGGGACGCCGGTCTGAAAAGGAGCGACGTCTATATCGCCAATATCGTAAAGTGCAGGCCTCCTATGAACAGGGACCCTGAGGAAGACGAGGTCGCAAGCTGCATAGGGTTTATAGAGCGTCAGATCGAAATAATACAGCCGAAGGTTATTGTAACTCTGGGCAGGATCGCGCTTCAGACCCTTTTACGCAGGCAGGACTTGAAGATAACGGCTGTGCGCGGCAATTTCTTTGAATACAAGGGAATCCCTGTTATGCCTACGTTTCATCCGGCGTACCTTCTCAGAAACCCCAAAGACAAATGGCTGACCTGGTCCGATGCCCAAAAGGTGATGGAGCTCCTCTCCGGCCATTCTCGATGACCGGCAACATCTGCGGCAAATGCAAATTCGGCTATGATATCAAGCCCGGAGGCCAGCGCCCGGCCCAGGGGACGGTCTGGTGCGGCCAGCGCGGCATGCAGATGGGGAAGAGCAGACAGATGCCCTGTCATGTGCCTGTGGCCATTGTAAGGGTGAGGCAATGTGTTTCGTGCAAGAAGGCAAAAATGCTTAAGCCCTCGGGGGAAACTCCCCAGCTTGGAAATATCTGGTGCGAGAGGAAACATGAAGAGATCAACAAGCGGCGCAATATGGAGTGTTTCGAGTAAAGGGCGTTTTCGGGGCTTTGCCACAAGCCCCAGTTACCCTTCTTGCTTGCTCCAATAAGCGTAACCGGAAGAAGGGCACCCCGCGAAAATTTTTAACGGTTCGATTGTTCGTCCTCAGTAGATTTTAGGAACTCGCCTATGGCTCAGACAGCCTAAAATCTTTCACCCTCATCCTCTGTCGCAAGCCTAAATTTTCGAAGGGGGATAACGACCCACAGATTGGGAGCGCGTGGAGGGCAGGGCGCGTTGCCGCGGCCTGCTTTAGGCCTTTTCCCAAAAACTTCTATATCCTCCTGCCCGCAATCTTGTATAATATACCCATGTGTTTGGCTATCCCATCAAAGATCGTCAAAATCGACAACATGATCGCCACAGTTGATGTCTACGGTGCA
>JBAIXS010000261.1:0-3146 GCA_037916395.1 Candidatus Sulfobium mesophilum | reverse complement strand
ACCAAAAGCAGCTCGCCTTTCATAGCTTTTTGTTTGAGTTCAGACGGCGATCCGGAAGCGACAATCCGGCCGCGATAGATAAGGACCAGTCGCCCGCAGTACTCCGCCTCATCCATATAATGGGTAGTAACAAAGACGGTAACCCCTTCGGCAGCCATACTATGGATCAGCTCCCAGAAGTTCCGCCGGGAGATAGGGTCGACGCCTGAAGTGGGTTCGTCGAGGAATAAGATAGGAGGTCGATGAAGCACCGCGCATCCCAGGGCGAGGCGCTGCTTCCACCCGGTCGCCAAGGTCCCGGTCAATGCGGACCTGCGGTCCCCCAGTCCTGCCATCTTAATTGTCCAGTCTGCACGCTCAGACAATTCCGACTCAGGCACGCTGTACATACCGGCAAAAAAGCGGATGTTTTCCGTAACCGTCAAATCATTGTACAGCGAAAACTTCTGAGACATGTAGCCGATCTTCTGCCGCACTTCTTCGGGCTGGCGGGAAACGTCCATGCCGGCCACCTTTGCGCTGCCTGAAGTCGGGCTCAGTAATCCGCAAAGTATCCGGATAGTTGTCGATTTTCCGGCGCCGTTTGGACCGAGGAAACCGAATACTTCCCCCGGATATGCCGCGAAGCTGATACGGTCCACTGCGGTGAAATCGCCGAAACTCTTTACTAAATCACTGACAACAACCGATGGAGCACCGCCGTTCATTCTCAGGCTTTGCCGCCGACTGCCTGAACGAAAAGGTCTTCTATTGTCGGTGTGACCTCTTCCATGCGGTCGAAAGGGAGATTCGCCGATTCAATCCTCGCGCGCAGCCCGGCAAGTCGCTTTTCCGAGTCGTCCACGACCAGATGCAGCCCGTCTCCAACTAATACCATACTTGTTACTCCTTCTGCGCCTGTCAGGAAATCCCTCAATTTCCTCGGCTCCGGCGAAACCACGGAAACGACAGCACCATGCAGATTCTTCTTCAATTCAGAAGGCGTATCACAAAAAAGAAGCCGTCCCTCGTTCAATAACGCCACGCGGTGGCAGCGCTCCGCCTCATCGAGATAAGAAGTAGAGATAAGTATTGAAACGTTGTCGTCAAGCAAAGAATAGAGGATACCCCAAAAATCACGCCGTGAGGCGGGGTCCACGCCGTTTGTCGGTTCGTCAAGAAGGATCACCCGCGGAGTATGAAGGAGCGCGCATACCAATCCCAGCTTCTGTTTCATTCCTCCCGAAAGCCTGCCGGCAAGCCTCTTCCCAAAAGGCGTCATGCCCGCGGCCCCGAGCAAAGCAGAGGCGCGGCGCTCCCTTTCAGCGCGGGACAAGCCGAAAATATCGGCGTAAAATCGGATGTTTTCCTCCACAGTCAAATCTTCGTAAAGGCCAAATCTTTGAGACATGTAGCTGATGTTATTCTTAACGCCTTCGGGGTCTCTCACAATATCAAATCCGGCAACTGCCGCTGAACCGGAATGCGGGGTGAGAACGCCGGCAAGCATGCGCATCACTGTTGTCTTCCCGGCGCCGTCTGGTCCCACCAGACCGAAGATTTCTCCGGGTTGCACGTAGAAACTCAGATGGTCCACGGCGACGACACCGGGGAATTCCATTGTCAGTTCATCAACTCTTATTGCCTGGCTGGGTTCGATCATAAACGATCAACGGCCTGTCAAATCTATTTCAGCGTCCGCGGGCATACCGGGCTTAAGTTCGTGATTAGGGTTATCGAGATCGATCTTGATCCTGTATACCAAAGTAACTCGTTCCTTGTGCGTTTCGACGCTTTTCGGCGTGAACTCGGATTCCGAAGAAATAAAAGATACGCGGCCTTTATAAGTTTTGCCCGGGAAAGTATCCGTTTTAACGGTAGCAGACTGCCCCCAGCGGACGCGGCCCAGATCTGTTTCACTGATGTAGCCCCGCAGCCAGAGATGGTCTATATCCGCAATCGTAACGACCGGGGTATTTGGCAGCATTACTTCGCCAAGCTCGGCCTGCCGGACTGTTACAACTCCTGTTTTCGGCGCGTGCAGCGACGTGTAATCCAGTCGAACTCGCGACAACTCCAGATTCTGCCTGGCAATACTGACATTCGCCCGGTTTATAGCAATCTGCTCCTTGCGGGTGCCCTCCACAAGCTCGTCGTATGTTTGCTTATTTCGCTCGTAAGTGGCCTGGGCCCGTTTCAGGTTTGTGGCGGCGATGTCTCTATCCTGAGCAGAGATATAGCTTTTCTCATAAAGGGCCTGATTCCGCCGGAACTCAATCTCTTTTAACTCCATATCGGCTTTTGCATCCAGCAGCGCCTGTTCTGCAGCCTTAATTTCCTGAGTGCGGCTTCCGGCAAGCGCAAGGTTCAGTTCAGACTCGCGGGAAAGAAGGGTAGCTTCATCCAGCCTTACCTGTTGAAGGTAATCCTCCCTGTCCAGCCGGGCAATAAGATCTCCTTCGTGAACAAGCTGCCCCTCCTGCACAAGCAGCTCCTCCAGACGCCCCTGGACCTTGAATCCGACGGTGCTTTCGTGGGCCTCGATGTTGCCCGAAATTGTCAGGATATTTTCGGTAGGCTTACGTCCGGTCAGGCGCATGTAAAGGGCAATGATGGAGGATGCAGCGATGATTAGAATAAGAATGAGAATAATCTTTTTCTTCATGGCCGATAAAACCCTTCCTCCAAGCGTGTCATGGCGGGATTATCTAATCCGAGGTCCTCTCTTCAGAGGGGATGATCTCTTTTTCAAGCCGCTCCTGAGCACGAATGACTGTAAGTTTTACCGCCTCGCCTAAAGGCCATTCGCTTAGGAAGCTGTGAATGTGGTCCACACTGGTCACCTCCTGGTCGTTAATAGCCACGATGAGATCATTTTGCAAAATGCCGCTCTTTGCGGCCGGGCCGTCGGGCATAACTGATATGACCTCCACAGCAAAGTCACTTTTCAGGTTATGAAATCTCACCAACCGCCGGCTGAGAGGCCGTTGCTGAGCAGCGATGCCAAGAAAACCGCGGCGCACCCGTCCCTGGGTCAGCAGCTGAGACACTACCCATTTTGCCGTACTTGAGGGGATGGAAAAGCCGATCCCCTGCGCCATGGAAATGATAGCCGTATTAATACCGGCAATCCGCCCTCTGGAATCAACCAGCGGGCCGCCTGAGTT
>JBAIXS010000260.1:0-5434 GCA_037916395.1 Candidatus Sulfobium mesophilum | reverse complement strand
GGGCTGATGACTGTTGCGTCGGGGAGCATCCAAAAGACATCTATCCTGTTCTTCAACGAATCGATAATGGCCGGGATTTCTGACGGCCTTGATGCTTTCTTTAAGACAAGTTCTACACCCCTGGTCTGCGCTGATTGCAATGCTTCTTTAATATAAGACTCTGAATTCTTCGGGTCATATATCACGCCTATCTTCTTTGCGCCATCAAATACGTCGAGCATCGAACTTATGTACTTGTCGGGCGAAATAGACATACTCACGCCTGAAATGGGCTTGGAGTCGGAATTATTCGTTGGCGCATGAGGGACCATGGCGTATATGACCGGAATGTCACTGGCAGTCCTTGCCAGATTGAGGGCGTCCATTCCGACGGCAAAGATTGCTTCTGCGCCGGAATTATGGAGCTTTCGCATGACCTCGTCAGGCTCTTCCTCAGTCATGACCACTTCATTTACGTCATGGCCAAAGGAACTCCTGAAACCTTCAACGGCATCGTCGTAGGGCTTGATCCGGGCACTTTTTATCGCAACGATCCCGCCAGCCTCGGACCACGCAGCGAAAGCACTCAGTAAGAGCAAGACAATCAATACAAGAATAGAAGAATATCTTTTGCGCATCCGTCCCCACGGAAAATTTTATTCAATTGAAACTATAGCAAAAGCAAGAAAATAACACAATATCCAGGGAGTTTTTCTTTAGAACCCCGCTTCGCCAATAAACCCCTCCCTTCTTCCTCTTACCTACAAGCGTGTTTTGCCGCGTCTAACAACTCCCCTCCTTGGTTTTCTCCTCGGCGAATCCGCCTGAGTGCGGAAAGGAGGATCTCCCGTAGGGAGGGGGTGGTTTGCCTACTACTTCACCAGCCCATACTTTATATCCTGTTTCACGAACGCTTCGAGTGTAGCGTCGAGATATGGCTTTCTGCAGTCAACACCGTTCATATTTCCGTCTCGGATAAGTTTCATCTGGCGGCAGCCTCCGAAGCAGAGAGGAAGATAGGCGCATTCCAGGCACTCATCATTCTTCCAGCAGTCTTTGCCCTGAGGCTGCGTTTTGAACTTAATGCCGGTTCCAAGATCGCCGATCTTAAATTCATCCCGGCCGATAAGTCCAGGACATTTGTATATGCTTCCGTCATAGTTCACAAGATAGTTGTCGTTCATATCGAGTGAACAGACACCCGGCACAGTGCTTCGCGGGCACCTATAGCCATGCTTAAGGACCTCTTCGTTTAGATAAACACTTGCCTCGAAAAACCAGGGCTCATTGAAACTGTAGCATCCTTCACTGAAATCAACCGGCCCGTAGCCGTCGCTTTCCGCGGTCACCGGATTGAACCTCAGGCTTTCGATTTTATCCGGCGTAAGGCCTTCACTGAGCATAAAATCCAGGAGACGGGGAAACTCTCTGTAGTTGTGGCTCATATAATTTCCCCCGAGCTGGATTCCAGTCATCTCACAAACATCCCGCAAGTTTCGCACAATCCTGCCGAAGCTCCCCTTGCCGGACTTAAAAGGCCTGTAAAGATCATGCAAATCAGCGGGACCGTCAAGGGTTACTACAGCGCCTCGCAATCCCAAAGGCTTAAGCCTGGACACAACATGCGGCGTAAGAAGCGTCCCGTTCGTAACTATATAGGCGACATATTCGATGCCATTTTCTTCGGCCAGATCCCTTAATTTTTCCGAAAGATAGGACACAAGATCGAGACTCAGAAGCGGTTCGCCTCCGTAAAATGTGACTGCTATCTTTTCGTCGCCGTTCCTTCCGTCCAAACCTTTGGCCCATCTTCCGGCAAAGCTGACTAAGAGATCGGCTGTCTCCCGGCTCATGAAGAACTTTCCCTTCCGCTGTCCCTCGAAACAGTATCTGCATGCAAGGTTGCAGTCGAGGTTCATCACAACCTTGGCCGCAAACGTCCGGGAGATTGCATTCAGGTCATCTATGAATCCAAGCATCTCACTGCGCTCGGCCCCAGGTCCTTCGCAAAGGAAGCCGAGGCCCGATAAGGTCTTCTGCTCCTGCACCGAAATACTGCCGGATTCGACCTCAGCAAGCATACCGGAGGGAATCTTGATTATCGAGCCTTTCTTGGCAGAAAAAAGGATGAGCGAGTCAGGCTCATCCTTTACGCTAAATCTTCTCACATACCTGGAAAGCTTCATCTGTTGTGTTCGGGGAAGGACAATATCCCCCGCAGGTCGGGTGCTTTACTTCGGCAGTTTCCCCGCCGGCGCCACAGCGCAACACCCCGTTCCAGCCAGCTCTTTCCTTTCTACTCCCTTTTCCAAAACAATGATCCTTCCCATCGTCTTGCCACCTCCGTTGATGAAATGAAATACATGTCCCAAGGGACACAGGTCTATAACTTCACCCTTAACCCTGCCTCTATCCAGCGTCTAGCGTTTTTATAACTATCAAGCCAATACTGGGAACCATCGAACAAATTGTGAACGGTAATAAATGCCTCTGCGCTATATGAGTTGCTCTTATATATAGTCTTTATGGCATTAAAATCGAAGATGAAGCCATTATATTTGGCATTAGCATCCTCGGTCGTGTTCCACCAGATATAACGGCCCTTCAGGAGGGCACGAAAAGATTTCCTGTCGTCGTACTGCAGTCCTACATCATAGGTATACGTCGGGTTGCCCCTGATCTCTTCCCCTGTTTCACGGTTCTCGGAATGAACATATGAGGCAGCAACCGAAAGAGTAAAGTTATAGACCGGGATAGTCCTGATCGCAGCCTCAAAACCCTGCCTTCTAACTCTGGCTTTGTTAACGAAAGTCCATGTTCCTTCGTCAACCGAGATGTCCTCTCTCGTTATTGCATCTTCAACATCATGTCTGAAACCAGAAGCCTTCAGCCACAGATATTTTAGTGCTCCGGTCTCGACCCCTATTTGATAAGACCACACCTTCTCCAGTTTAAGGTCAGGATTTTTCACAAATTTGAATATAGGATCTTGAAAAAGATCACCGACAGCGGGAATATTGAACCCTCGCGAGACGACGCCCCTCAGTATTGTCTTGTCCGCTATCTCATAGGTCACCCCCAGGCTAGGGCTGAGGGCATTCTCTTTAAGGCTCGTATCTTTCACGTCGACACCGTCAAACCGTAGGCCAGGGATAACAGACAATCGACCCAGCGAGATAGTATCATTCAGGTAAACTGCGGCGATATGCTCGTCGAAGCTTGCATCGCCAAGCTTCACACGATAGAAGTCATAGTCCCCGCCGACGACAATGGAGTGAATTCCCTGTCTGTACTCGGCCTTTGCGCTTACCCCATATTTATTGTCACGGAGGTCGTTTGGCGTGATAGTTCCTGCAATAAGGTCTGTAAAAGTGCCGGATGACAACTTTTGCTCGGCCCTTGCAGAAACGTCTATCGACAGAACATCGCTAAGCCTGCTCCTGACGCCAAGTGAAGAAAGAAGCAGCTCATCTTGGTTATCCACTCTAAAGCCGAAAGCCTCGAAATCACCGACCTGGTTTTGGGCCTTATTATATAAAAGAGTAAATGTGGCTGTCGTGTCCTTCGAAAAATCATATGAGAGTTTTGTATAAAGGCTGTTACGGAAACTTTCATCACGAGGCAGAAGGCCATCGGTCTGGAGCCTGCCGGCATAGAAATAATAGCCGAACTTGTCCTTTCTGCCGCTAAGTTCGGCCCTGAAGTCGCCGGTATTCCTCTCGCCATATGATCCTGAGATCATTCCGTGCAGCCCATCAACAGATTCTGGTCTTTTTGTGATGACGTTGACGATACCCCCCAGAGATGAGCCCCATACGGAAGATGCCGGACCCTTGATCACCTCCACCTTGTCTATCATCTGAACCGGTATTAGGCTGGCATCCGCCACGCCTCCACTAATGTCGTTGATACGCACGCCGTCTACAAAAACAACAACCTGCTCAATGTTGGAACCCTGGATTAAGACAGTCGCCGAACTTCCCGGGGAGCCACCTCCGAACGCAACCTGCACGCCATTTATCGTGTTCAACACATCGGCCAATGTGTGCGCGTTCATAAGCTCTATATCTTCCTTTGTCACCACCTCGACATTCTCTGCAACACGCGAAATAGACTTAAGGCTTCTGGTGGCGGAAATGACCTGTATCTCTTCTTCCTTGAAATACATGAGAAGAAAATTGCGCTCTTCTTCGGATATCGCAAAGGCCGGGGACGAGAATGATGAGAGTATGAGGATAAGCAGGAAGGCTAAGATGAACCAACGGAAAGACATTATTTACTAATCCCCCCAGGAGTTATTTTAAAATTTTTTCTGTTAATGTAGCCTGTTTTTTTCAGTAACAACAATTTCAAGTTGAGAAAGTATATTCTACAAAAATACCTAATGTCCAGAAAAAAACTGCGAAAAATTAATTAAATTTCCGCGGGAAAAAAGACTTTTCTCCTCCCGATTTACGCTCTTTTTTTTTATCGTCTCCTTAACAGGCAAGTCTTCATCTCGTCGAGGGCGCAGGGAGGTGGCTTTAATTCCCCTCTCGGCCGGGCGTAGGGATGTCCCTCATTCCGGACTTGATCCGGAATCCAGCGAGGTCACTGGACCCCGGCTTTCGCCGGGGTGACGAGTAAGTATACCTTTTGTCTGCCATAGTTGCTATTTTCTACTGCCCCTCAAACCTCCACTCGAAAAATCCCGATAGCTTTCGGGACCCCTTGCCAAGGAGGGCGGGGGGTGCCGCAGCTCAAAAAAAAAGGCCGCATGCGCGGCCCCTTGTCATAATATCTTCTCTTTCGGAACTTTATTTGATGTTTCTTTGCTCGGCGATGTGGCTCCTCATGACAGCCCTATCGAGTGCGGCCTCGGCCCTTGCGAAGTCAACATTCTCGGCGTGTTTGAGCCTCTCTTCCGCCCTCTTCTTTGCGGCCATCGCCCTTTCGAGACTGATATCCTCAGAGCGTTCGGCGCTGTCTGCCAGTATCATCACTTTTTCTGCGCCCACCTCGGCATAACCCCAGTTGACGAAGAAGTACTTAACCTCATTACCTTTCTTACAGGTAAGCATGCCGATTTTCAGAGTCGTCACGAAAGGTACATGTCCGGGCAGTACCCCAAACTCGCCCTCGCTTCCCGCGGCGGTGACTTCGTCGACCTCTTCACTAAACACAAGACCCTGTGGGGTTACTATTTCCAGGAGAAGCTTGCCTTCTGCCATTATCTTGCTCCGAGTTTCTTAGCGTTTTCCTCAACGTCCTCTATTCCGCCGCACATGTAGAAGCACTGTTCGGGAACATCGTCATACTGGCCATCGACTACTGCCTTAAATGCCTTGATCGTGTCGGCAAGCTTGACGTACTTTCCAGGCCTGCCGGTAAAGACTTCTGCCACATGGAACGGCTGGCTGAGGAATCTCTGAATCTTTCTCGCCCTGGCGACAGTGAGTTTATCGTCTTCCGAGAG
>JBAIXS010000259.1:0-7363 GCA_037916395.1 Candidatus Sulfobium mesophilum | reverse complement strand
GACACCCCGCCCAGATACCTGTAAAGCGGCGTTTTTTGCGACTGGGCGGCTGCCCGCGCAACTGCCATCGAGACAGAAAGGATCGCGTTGGCTCCGAGGCGGCCCTTGTTCTTGGTGTTGTCGAGCTTGATCATCTTCAGGTCGATCTCCTCCTGGCATGCGGCTTCCATACCCACAATTGCCTTGGCAATCTCCTTGCTCACGTGCTGCGCAGCCTTTCTGGTGCCCTTGCCAAGATAGCGTTTCTTGTCTCCGTCACGCAGTTCGACCGCTTCATGGACACCGGTGGATGCTCCTGACGGCACCGCCGCCCTTCCCATACTCCCGTCATCAAGAATTACGTCGGCCTCGACTGTGGGGTTGCCTCGCGAATCCAGAATCTCCCGCCCTATGACTTTTACTATTCGTGCCATCGATCATATCTCCTTTCGAGTTCGCCTTTTGTCTCTTTCTAAATACATATTTTGCGGATAACCGTATTAACCGACTCCATTCATAAATTTTCCCGAGTGCAGAACGGACATTGTATTTGAGCGGCTTTATTTTCCCGATACTCATACCCACCCCCCTCAATCCCCCCTTGGCAAGGGGGGAAAAGGGGGGTGAGGGAAAATACCTCGGAGGTCGAAGACCGAGAATGAGCGAAAATACTATGTCCTTTCGTGCTGATCACAGTGCTGTTCTCTGGGCTAAATTACTGCTCACTGCCCCTCTCCCTCCAGCAAAATTGTTACATGCGTCAACCCTTCGAAAAATTCCTGCCTCACCGGAAACCCGCTTTTGTTGAATACAGCGAGCATACCTTTGTTCTCAGGCAGGACCTCTGCATGAAACTCCGCAATTCCCTTCTGCTTAGCAATCCCGGCGAGGTGTCTGAAGATCATACTGGCCATGCCGAGACCATGATAGTCCTCCTCGACAATGAAGGCCACCTCAGCCCTGTCCGGAGGATCGGCATCTCCAAATGCGATGTAGCGTCCTCCGCCGATAATCTTTTCCACCGAACCGTCCTGAATGCAGGTCACCAATGCTATTGTCCGGACAAAGTCGACGTCAGTTGCGGTTTTCAGTTCCTGAGGAGTAATTTCCTGCTTTGGTCCGAAGAAGCGCAGATAGAGTGTCCTCTCTTCGAGTTCCCCGAATGCCGCTATGACTGAATTCTTGTCCTCAGGCCTTATTGCCCGGACCGTAACATAAAGTCCATTTTTGAGCTTCTCCCGAACCGAGTAATTCCTTGCGTCAATCATCAACACTGCCCTTTCGCTCTTAAGACTACTTTAACAGTCTGCCGCGCTATCTCGTATTCCTCGTTGGTGGGAATAACGAGGACTTTCACCTTGCCGCCTTCAGCCTGTATCTCGGAGATGCCTTTTCCGACTGCGTTGTTTTTGCGATCATCCACAGTTATTCCGAAGCCCGCCAGCCCTTCGCATGACCTGCTCCGTACAAGAGCAGAATTTTCACCAATGCCGCCTGTAAAAATTATCGCATCGATAAAGCCAAGGGCCGCAAAATAAGCACCGATGTATTTCCTGACGCGATAGCAGAACATTTCGATGGCAAGTTCGGCCTGAGCGTCTCCTTTTTGGGCGCAATTCTGGATCTCCCGCATGTCGTTTACGCCGCAGATGCCTTTGAGCCCGCTCGACTTGTTCAGTATCCCTTCGATTTCCTCAAAAGGTTTGCCAGTCTTTCTTGCCAGGTAGAAGTGAACAGCGGGGTCAAGGTCCCCGCAGCGCGTCCCCATTATGAGCCCTTCCAGCGGCGTCAGCCCCATGGAGGTGTCCATGCTCTTTCCCTTTTCTATTGCCGTCGCACTCGCTCCGTTGCCCAGATGAAGCGTAATAAGGTTAAGCGTATCGAGCGGTCTTCCCAGATGGCATGCGGCCTCACCTGCTACGTACTGGTGGGATGTCCCATGGAATCCATAACGGCGGACGCCGTATGAACTGTAGAATTCAGCGGGTAGCGCGTAATGAAAAGCCCTTGCCGGCATCGTCTGGTGAAATGCCGTATCGAATACCGCAACCTGGGGGACATCGGGCAGTAGTTCGCGCATCACCTTAATGCCTGTTACGTTTGCCGGATTGTGCAGAGGCGCCAGCGGTATGAGTTCCTCTATGGTTCTTAGCGCGCTGCCGTCGATGATCGATGGTTCACTGAATTTCTCGCCTCCATGAACCACCCGGTGCCCTACCGCAAAAACCTCCGGCACAGTATTGCCCGACCGCGTCCTTCCGCTCACCTCCAGAATAAAGGAAAAACCTTCTCTGTGGTCGGCAACAGGGCGTGTCTCGACAATCTCCTCCCATCCGCCTGAAGGGGTAAGCCATTTGTGCTTCAGCCTGCTGTCCGCCGAGCCTACGCGTTCAAGAAGCCCTCGCGAAGCGGCCGTCAGGCCGTTTATATCAAATGTCTCATATTTAATAGAGGAACTTCCTGAATTGACAACGATGACCCTCATGCCGGCCCCCCCTTGGATTGAGCCTGAATGGCGGTGATCGCAACTGTGTTTACAATATCCGTCACTGTGCATCCCCGGCTTAGGTCATTGACCGGTTTGTTGAGCCCCTGTAGGATAGGGCCCACCGCAACAGCATTGGCAGAGCGCTGAACGGCCTTGTAAGTATTATTGCCCGTGTTAAGGTCCGGGAAGATGAATACAGTTGCATGGCCTGCAACCACGCTTCCCGGAAGTTTTGTCTTCGCGACGCCGGCATCGACAGCTGCATCATATTGTATGGGACCTTCTATCTTCAGGTCGGGACGGCGGCCCTTGGCGATCTTTGCAGCCTCCCTCACTTTGTCCACCTCAGCCCCCTTGCCCGACTCGCCCGTGGAATAGCTGAGCATTGCGACAAATGGATTTATGCCGAACATGCGCGCAGTTTCAGCAGAACTGATTGCAATGTCGGCAAGCTGCTCAGGGTTTGGATCGGGGTTGACGGCGCAATCCCCGAAAACGAGCACGTGGTCGGACAAACACATAAAGAAAACACTCGATACGATCGAACATCCCGGCTTGGTCTTTATAATTTCGAAGGCAGGACGGATTGTATGCTGGGTCGTATGTACCGACCCTGAGACCATGCCGTCTGCCTCGCCGAAATGGACCATCATCGTGCCGAAGTAACTTACATCGGCAACTGTATCAAAAGCCATCTGTTGCGAGATGCCCTTCTGTTTGCGGAGTTCATAGTATGCCTCCGCATATGCATTGCGTCGGGGCGAGTCAATAGGATCGACAATTTTCATATCTCCAAGAGAAATGCCGAGGGCTGCGGCCTTCGGCCTGATCTCTTCCTCATTGCCAAGGAGAGTGATATCAACCACATTGCGCATCCTGAGTATCTCGGCAGCCCGGAGAATACGTTCTTCCGTCCCTTCAGGAAGGACAATATGCCTGCGCTCGGACTTCGCACGCTGGATAATCTCGTATTCGAACATGAGCGGCGTCACTCTTTCCGTACGGGCCGCTGCGATGCGCAATATGAGCTCGGAAGAATTCACTCTCGCCTCGATAATGCCGAGGGCTGCAGCGATCTTCCTGGTATTGTCAGGGGAGAGCGTGCCTTCGAGGGAACTAACGTTCTGGGCAGTCGTATATGTGTCGGTATGTACCGCTATCACCGGCACGTATTCACTTAATCCCTCGATCAGGCGTTCGACCTGCGGCACAGGTTTGAGCCCGCCGGTCAAAAGTATTCCCGAAATATGCGGATAGGTATGCGACGCCTCGGCAAGCAGACTGCCGATAATGATATCAGAGCGGTCGCCGGGTGTGATGATTATACTTCCATTTTCTATGCGCTCCAGATAATGGGGAAGCTCCATGGCTGCGATCTTGAAATTCTTCACTTCGCGGTTGAAACTATCTTCATGTCCCCTCAAACGTTCAGCCCCGATGGCTGCTGCTATCTCCCCCACGGTCGGTTTCTCAAGGATCGGCAGCTCCGGCAATACATAGGAAGGGACATCTTTAGGCATTACCCGCTTCAGTTCTCCACCGACCGCATCAACAATCGAGGGCTGGACCCGATTCGCAACAAAGGCCAGAAGATCACATTTCCGCTGTTCAAGCGATTCAAGAATGCCCAGCGCGGCGTTCACCACCTGCACGGCACCCCTGCCATATCCATTCACCACCGGCAGCACTCCACATCCGAGATTGTTTGCCATCTTGGCGTTGAAGTCAAATTCCAGAGTCGCCGTGGGACCGGTAAAGTCAGATCCTGCGCAGACAATAAGGTCGCATTCTTTCTCCAGGGCCTTATACTTCTCCATGATCAGCTTCAGAAGGTCATCGTACCTGTCCTTGACAATCATGTCCCGGGCGACATCGTAGATGCAGCCAAACATTTTCTCATACGGTATATCAAGGCCATATCTTTTGGTGATGAGGTTTACGATAGCATCCGGCTTCCGCTCATCCAGGACAACAGGACGAAAAAGACCGACCTTTCCCGTCCTTCCTGACAGCATTTCCATAACACCTAAGACAACGACTGACTTTCCGCTTCGGGGTTCCGAGCTTATAATGTAGATACCCTGGCCCATGGTCATCTCCTCACTTACGCCTCAGGTCTATGATTTCCATGCGATTATTCGTTTCGGGATGCTTTGAAGAAGGCCCTTCCGTCAGGACCGCGATATCACCCGTCAACTCATGGCCTGCGATCCATCTTCTGATATAAGTATCCCATTCCTCCGGATGCTCGGTTTCGTGAACCGGATATACCCCACATGAAAATACAAGGTTTTGACAGGTTTTTTCGTAAGAACTCACCGCTATCGTCCAGACAGGCATCCGGAACAGGGCAAGGCTGCGCGCGGTCAGGCCGCCGTGTGTCGGTGCAAACACCGCTGCCGGAGATGCATATTCAAGGCTTGCTTCAACAGCGATGGCGATCAGGTGCGCTGGTTTGATCCTGTTTCTGATATCGATTCCCTGATAAAGGTCACTGACTGTGACAGGCCGTCTATGGGGTTCGACTTCGGCGGCTATCTTTGCCAGCATCTCTACTGCGTCGACCGGATATTTCCCCATGGCAGATTCTGCCGAGAGCATAATGCAGTCAGTACCGTCCAGTACTGCGTTTGCGACGTCCGTCGCCTCTGCGCGGGTCGGCCTCCTGCTTTCTGTCATGGACTCAAGCATCTGAGTTGCCGTAATGACCGGTTTTGCCCTCCTGTTGGCCTGCCTCATGAGGTCCTTCTGAATAACGGCTATCCTTTCTATCGGGACCTCCACGCCGAGGTCTCCCCTGGCGATCATTATGCCGTCTGCTGCCTCCAGGATATCGTCCATGTGATCAAGCGCATTGGACCGTTCAATCTTGGCGATGATGTAGGGATGGTAGTCCAGCGCGTCTGCTGCCTGACGCACAGCCCTGATGTCGGCGCCGGTCTCGACAAAAGACTGACTGACCGCGTCGATGCCTTCTTCCGCGGCAAACTTAAGACACTCATGGTCGCGTTCTGTAAAGGCGCTTATGCCGAGATCTATGCCGGGCAGATTCAGTCCCTTGCGGGACCGCAATTCGCCACCCACAATCACCTTGCAGATTACGTCGTTGCCCTTGACAGCTGAGACGTCAAGTTGAATAATTCCGTCATTTAAAAAAAGCGCGTCGCCCGTCTTGACCGCTTGCGGCAGTCTCTTGAACGTGACCGATGCTTTTCCGGCATCTCCTATAATATCGTCGACCGTCAGCATAAAGGGGTCTCCCGGCTTAAGTTCCACGGGCTCCTGGGCGAGTTTGCCGATCCGCATCTTGGGGCCGGAAAGGTCACCCATGATCGCCACCCTTTTCCCGGCGGCAGCGGCCGCTACTCGCAGGTTGCGCACTACAGCCCGATGGCTTTCGAAATCACCGTGCGAGAAGTTGAGCCTGGCGACATTCATACCCGCCTGCATCATCTTTTCCATGACCTCCGGCGATTCGGACGCCGGGCCGATAGTGCATACAATCTTTGTCTTATTCCTGGGTAGATTCATGACTCTCCTTTCACCTTAAACCGTTACATGAGCACGTGAAAGGATATAGTATTTGAGCGGCTTTATTTTCCCGATACTCTGACAGTATATATCTGACAATAAAGAGGGAAAATTCCTCGGAGGTCGATTCGACCGAGAATGAGCGAGAATACTATGTCCTTTCATAATTATTACACTGTATGAATAATCTTGTTTATACCGTTCGCTAATTTTTATATGCATCATTAATTTCACCTCATCACCGCCGGCTGCCCGGTCGATGCGAGCACACTGCTCCAGATCCATCCTTCAGGATCTATTTTTTTGCGCTGCGCTACGGCAAGCGGCGTCGGCACATGGGTAAACTGGTGGTTCCAAAACCCGACTATCATGCCTGTCCTGCCAGCCATCCCCGCGTGAACAGCATTATGGCCGAGAAGCAGGCAGAACGCCGAGTCGTGGGGATTTGCCTGCTGACTCCTGATAATATAGCTGGGGTCTATGTATTTAAGGTTAATCTCCATGCCGATCCGTTTGAAATAGTCCTTCGTGCGGTCACGGAGGAAGATCCCGATATCGCCGTACTTGATGTTGCCTGAGGCATCACGCTCACCCGTCGCTTCGAAGAGATTCTGCCCCGCGCCTTCCGCAACGACGATAACGGCATGGCCCCGCCGTTCGAGCCGCTGCTTAAGGGCTGAAAGAAAACCGTCGAGCGTAAAAGGCACCTCCGGTATAAGACAAAAATTAACCTGGTTGTCCACAAGTGCAGAGAAAGCAGCGATAAACCCGGAGTCGCGGCCCATCAACTTCACAAGTCCTATGCCGTTGCGTGCCCCTGAGGCCTCGGCGTTTGCGGCACAGGTCGCCTTTTTTGCCTCGGAGACAGCGGTCTCGAAACCAAAGGTCGTCCGGACATAGGAGATGTCGTTGTCGATCGTTTTTGGGACGCCGATCACGCCGAGCTCAAGGCCGCGCCGCCTGGCCTCTTCGCTGATGGCCAGGGCGCCGCGCTGAGTACCGTCTCCTCCAATGCAAAAAAGGATTCCTACCTTCATGCGCTCCAGGGTATCGACCATTTCCGAGATTTTCTGATTGCCTCGCGAAGAGCCAAGCATTGTGCCGCCCATCTCGCCGATATTTGACACTACCTGAGGAGTGAGAATTACGGGCTGATGTCCGAATTTCGGGGCAAGTCCTTCATATCCGTACTGAAAACCATAAATGGTCCGGACGCCATAATGGTGATGGAGACTCAGGACAACAGACCTGATCACGTCGTTCAGCCCCGGACAGAGACCGCCGCAGGTGACAATGCCACAGGCAAGTTTTGAAGGGTCAAAAAATATCTTCTCCCTCGGACCAGCCGCCTCGAATGCCGGCGGC
>JBAIXS010000258.1:0-15359 GCA_037916395.1 Candidatus Sulfobium mesophilum | reverse complement strand
AGCTTAAGTACTACGCGGTGGCTGCCCTCGCATGCGGTATTGCAATAGGTGTTGCCGCCTTCGGGGCAAGTATCGGCCAGGGAATGGGTCTGAAAGGAGCGACCGAGGGTATCGCAAGAAACCCCGGTGCATCCGGAAAGATTACGACGACCCTGATCATCGGTCTTGCCATGATCGAGTCCCTCGCGATTTACGCCCTTGTTGTGGCGTTGATCCTGCTCTTTGTTAATCCGTTTAAGGTCTAGTTCAACTCTTTAGGTTTTCAAAAGGCCGTGGCAACACGGCCTTTTTTTTGAGAATTTCCCCACCCTCCATTTCATCAGGAAGTTTGACAACAATCCAAAACCCGCTATACTGAAATTAAACGCAGCCTGGCGTATTACAACATCAGGCGCTTAATCTTATGGCAGCGCCGGGCTGGCGCAGATCTGGAATCGATCAGAAGCAAAGGAGATAGCCGCACCAAATCAAATGGAAAAAACTGCAGAGCTTAAGAGTTTTGAATTTCGTGCCTGCGTCAGTCTGGTTAAGGCCATGGGGAAAAAGGCAACGACATTGAGAGAACTGCGCGACCTCATGGCCTCGGTCAGCGACAACTCTATTCTGCACCACACCTGCGAGTATTTCCTGAAGGGACACATTCTGGAACATACGAATGATTTTGCTCAATGGGCTGCCGAAGGACTGGAGGAAAGGGCGCTTGCCGAACATCTTTCCAATATAGATTCATTCGGTTTCAACCGTGTCGAGGATCTTCGGGCGGAGCTTATCCGGGTGATCGAGGATTATCTCGAAAAGTTCCCCGAACCCAGAGAGGCGATGGAAGGCGATGAGTTCTACTTCCTGCAGGCGGTAACTCTCATCTTCCCTCTGGGGATAAGAGCCCAGAATCTTGCGGAGTTTCTTCTTGGTATGAGATACGTCGAGGCGGCATCCATCTCTTATCACTTCTATGAGGCAAGGATGCTGTTTGGAAAAGGTGTCGACGATTTTTCAGTGTGGGTCGAGGAGGCCCTCGGCAAGGCGGAACTGGCGGCAAGGATACGGTCCATAGATCCGTTTATGCACGACGCAGAAGGCATACGAAGCCACATTATAGCTGAAATCGAAGCAGAGGTTGAAAGAGATATGGAGGCGGTCTGAAATGATCTCGCGATATTCCGGGATAGCCCCAAAAGGAGACCTTCTGCTTATCAGAAAACTCGCCGAAAATCTCAGGGGGAAATCTTTCCTTCACGTAAATTCCACGCGCTCGGGCGGCGGCGTTGCGGAGATATTGCAGCGGATGGTCCCTATCCTCGAGGGAATAGGCATTGATGCCAAATGGGAAGTGATCGAGGGAAACGAACGGTTCTTCGATATCACAAAAAAAATCCATAACGCCCTTCAGGGCAACCCTGAGGAGATCACCCCTGAGATGTGGGAATATCATTTTGAAGTAAACAGATCCAATGCTGCGAATCTTAACCTCGACGCAAACGCAGTCCTGATCCATGATCCCCAACCCCTGCCTCTGATTGAGTTCAAAAAGAAGGGGAAATGGATTTGGCGCTGCCACATCGATCTTTCAAACCCCCGGCGAGCCATCTTTCAGTCCCTGCGAAGATACTGCGAGAAATATGATGCCGCCATTTTTTCAGTCTCTAAATTTGCCCAGGCGATGCCGGTCAATGAATTCATAGTTCCACCTTCTATAGACCCCCTTTCGACAAAAAACAGGGAACTGACCCAGGAGGAGATAGATGAGACGCTTCTAAAATTTCAGTTGCCTGCCGACAGACCGATGGTGCTGCAGGTATCGCGATTCGACAGGTTCAAAGACCCTCTCGGAGTGATCGCGGCGTACCGCGCTGTAAGAAAATATAACGACTGTTTCCTCGTACTGGCCGGAAGTCCGGCAACAGACGACCCGGAAGGAGAGGCAGTGTTAAAAGAGGTGCAAGAACTGTCAGCCGGCGACCCCGACATTCACATCCTTCTTCTGCCGGCCTTCAGCGACATAGAAATCAACGCGCTCCAGCGATCCGCTGCAGTTATCATGCAGAAATCAGTGAAAGAAGGTTTCGGACTTACGGTATCAGAAGCGATGTGGAAAGGGAAGCCGGTCATCGGAGGGGCCACCGGCGGAATTCCGCTTCAGATCGTCCATGGGATAACAGGGTTTCTCGTACACTCCGTGGAGGGAGCTGCATTCCGGACAAGGCAGCTTCTGAACAATCCGGAAATGGCGAAGAAGATGGGCGAAAACGCCCGGGAGTCGGTAAAGAATAATTTCCTCATCACCCGTCAGATAAGAGACTATCTGTCGGTATGGTACTCAGTTGAAAACGAAGGCAGAAGCATTCTGGCGTTATAGAGAACTTTCGGATAAAGTCTCATGCCGGTAGGTCCTCATTACAGTGCCAACGGTTATTGCACATTCAAGGTCTGGGCCCCCTTCCGAAATAAAGTAGACCTGAGGATACTCTCGCCCAAAGAGCGCGTCTTCCCAATGAAGAAGGATGCGAGAGGTTATTGGCGGGTTTCCGTGGAGGAGGTGTCGCCGGGAACTACTTATCTTTACAGGCTCGACGACCAGCTCGAAAGACCCGATCCTGCATCACGTTTCCAGCCCGACGGCGTTCACGGTCCTTCTGCAGTCATCAATCCGTCGGCATTTCGCTGGGACGACGGGGACTGGCGCGGACTGCCGCTTGAGGAGATGATCATATATGAAGTTCATGTCGGAACCTTCACGCCGGAAGGGGCCTTGGATGCTGCATCATTGCATCTGGACGATCTCAAAAATTTGGGTATCAACGCGATAGAATTTATGCCGGTGGCCCAGTTTCCGGGAGAACGAAACTGGGGGTATGACGGCACATATCCCTTTTCGGTTCAGAACTCTTACGGCGGTCCTGAAGCGCTTAAACGGACGGTTGATAAGTGTCATATGAAGGGGATGGCGGTTATCCTGGATGTGGTATATAACCATCTGGGTCCTGAGGGCAATTACCTGAGGGATTTCGGCCCTTACTTCACCTCCAAGTATAAAACACCATGGGGAGAAGCGGTGAACTTCGACGACGCCTTCAGCGATGAGGTTCGCTATTTCTTTATCGAAAGCGCCCTGCACCTGTTTTGCGATTATCATGTCGATGCCCTCAGAATCGATGCCGTGCACGGGATTATTGATACGAGCGCGAGGCCCTTCCTTAAGGAACTTGCTGAAAAGGTAGCTGCGCTTTCTTCCCGCCAGGGAAGGCGACTCTATCTGATCGCCGAGAGCGATCTTAATGACACAAGGATCATAAGTCCCGGGGAGTTGGGAGGGTACGGCATCGACGCCCAGTGGTGTGATGACTATCATCATGCGGTCCATGCGCTTATTACTAACGAAAGGCAGGGGTATTATGCCGATTTCGGCGGGGTTCGCCACCTTGCGAAGGCACTTAGAGAAGGATACGCATATTCGGGCCGATACTCTTCTTTTAGAAAAAAAAGACATGGAAACTCTTCACGTGAAAGGCCTGCCTGTCAGTTCATTGTTTTCTCCCAGAACCACGATCAGGTCGGCAACAGGGCCCGCGGCGAGAGACTCTCGACCCTCGTGCCTTTCGATTCGCTGAAACTCTCCGCCGGAATCATCCTGCTCGCTCCTTATGTTCCGCTTCTTTTCATGGGCGAAGAGTACGGGGAGGACAGCCCTTTTCTATATTTTATAAGTCACTCGGACCCCAGCCTCATTGAGTCGGTAAGAGAAGGAAGAAAAGAGGAGTTCAAAAGTTTCATGTGGGATTCGATCCTGTGCGACCCGCAGGAAAAGGAGACCTTTCTAAGATCAAAAGTGCGATGGGAGAAAAGAACATCCGGAAAGCATGCCATCCTTCTGGCTTTCTACCGGCAGCTTATAAGCCTGCGAAAGGAGTTGCCTGCTCTGTCAACGCCGGATAAGGAGAGGCTTGATGTGAACGTAAACTGTGATACAAAGATATTATCGATGAGAAGATGGAAAGACGGTTCCCAGATTTATTCGCTCTTTAATTTCAGCAATACAAATCAAAAAACAGCTGTGTCCATTCCGGGGGGCATGTGGGTGAAGATCCTGGATTCGGCAGACAGCAGATGGTCGGGGCCGGGAACTACGCTGCCTGCCGAAATAAAGACAGGTGATGAGCTTGCGGTTCCTAAGGTCAGCTTTGCCGTGTTTCGCTCTAAAGATATCGAAAGGGGAAAATGAATGGACGAAGAACACCGGCCGCTTCCCAGGATACCGGTTTCGACATATCGCCTTCAGTTTAATAAAATGTTCAGAATGGCCGATGCGTCGAAAGTAGTAGGCTACCTAAGCGAACTCGGCATCACCGATATATATTCCTCTCCTTTTTTCAGGTCCCGGCCGGGAAGCACCCACGGATACGACATCGTCGATCACAGCAGCCTGAACCCGGAGCTCGGCACAGGAGATGAATATGAAGATTTCTTTGGCGAAATCCGGAACCGCGGCATGGGGCAGATACTGGACATCGTCCCTAACCACATGTGCATCTCGTGCAAGGAAAATCTCTGGTGGATGGACGTCCTTGAAAACGGAGAGGCCGCGCGATGCGCTGAGTATTTCGATATCGACTGGGACCCCGTGAAATCCGCACTCAAGGGCAAAGTCCTTTTACCGGTGCTGGCCGATCAATACGGCAAGATCCTGGAAGCAGGGGAACTGGTTCTGAAGTTTGAAGGCGGCGCATTTTTTCTCTGTTACGGTGAGTTGAAACTGCCGCTTCTGCCGGAGACTTACGTCGACGTCCTGAGACATAGCATATCTTCTTTGAAATCGCTCCTGCCGGAGGAAGACCCTTCCCTCACTGAATATATGAGCATCATCACTGCCCTGTCCCACTTGCCCGGATGCACCGAGCAGGACGCGGAAAAAATCAGCGAAAGATACAGGGAAAAAGAGATCTCTAAAAAGCGCCTGCTCACGCTCTGCGAAAGCAGTGGGGATATCGCAAAATTCATCGACGAAAATGTACAGATAATAAACGGCGCCAAGGGTGACCCAAAGAGCTTCGATATGATGGACGAACTGCTCAGCAGACAGGTTTACCGCCTTGCTTATTGGCGCGTCGCAGCGGACGAGATCAATTACAGGAGGTTTTTCGACATCAACTCCTTCGGCGCGATCAGGGTCGAAAATCCGGACGTCTTCTGGAATATTCACAGTCTCGTTCTGAGGCTCATAAAAGAAGGCAAGGTAACCGGACTGAGAGTCGATCATCCTGATGGCCTGTACAGCCCAACCGAATATTTCGGCCAGCTGCAAAGGGAATGCTTTCATGTTCTTACGGGTAAGACGGATGCAGCGCTGCGCGGACAGGCGGAGATCCTGCAGGCTGGGGCGGATAATCAAGACAATCAGGAAAGAGCTGCTTCGTCATTTTATATCATAGGCGAAAAGATCCTTATGAAGGGGGAAAAGCTGCCGGATGAATGGCCGGTGTCCGGGACCACAGGATATGCCTTCATGAACAAACTCAACGGGATCTTCGTAGATGCTGATGCCGCAAAAATATTCACCCTCATCTACACAGACTTCACAGGATTGAGATCCACCTTTCAGGATATCGTCTATGAGAAGAAAAAGCTGATAATGGAAGCGATCATGTCGGGAGAGATAAACACCCTTGCAAATGTGCTCAGCCGCATAGCCGACAGAGACAGGCACACCAGGGATTTCACGCTGAACAGCCTCAGGAAGGCAATCATTGAGGTGATCGCTTTCTTCCCTGTTTACCGGACTTATGTCATCGCATACTCAGTATCTGAAAGGGACAGGCAATACATTGAATTCGCTGTATCGAAAGCGAGAAGAAAAAACCTCTCTATCAGCGGATCGATCTTTGATTTTCTCAGAGACGTCCTTCTGTTGAGGTTCCCTGAGGGCATCTCCGACGAGAATCGCAAAAAGCGACACGATTTCGTGATGAGGTTCCAGCAGATAACCTCGCCGGTGACGGCAAAGGGGATCGAAGATACAGCATATTATGTTTACAACCGGCTCGTTTCACTGAACGAGGTAGGCGGAACCCCTGAGAGGTTCGGGTCACCCGTCGATGCCTTTCACGGCCACAACATCGACAGGCTCAAGTCTCTACCGCATACGCTCAACGCAACTTCCACCCATGACACAAAGCGGGGTGAGGATGTAAGGGCCCGCATAAATGTCCTTTCCGAGATGCCGGCCGAGTGGAAAAAACATATAGCTCGCTGGTGCAGGCTAAACAGGAAGAAGAAAACGCTGGTCGACGGCGACGCAGTCCCGGACACCAACGACGAGTACCTGCTCTATCAGACCCTCTTGGGCACTTGGCCCTCATGCTCGATGGACGCGGAGGAGTATTCCTCCTATAAAAAAAGGATTGCGGCGTACATGCAGAAGTCTGTGCGTGAAGCAAAAGTGAATTCCAGTTGGATCGACCCTGACATGGCCTATGAGGAGGCGATGACATCGTTCACAGATTCCATTTTGGAAAACGTCCCGGGAAACCAATTTTTAAAGAGTTTCCGCCCATTCCACAATGCAGTCATGCATTTAGGAATCTTCAACTCCCTTTCTCAGACCCTGATGAAGGTAGCTTCTCCGGGTGTCCCCGATTTCTATCAGGGTACGGAATTGTGGGACCTCACTCTTGTGGATCCCGACAACAGGGGGGCAGTTGACTACATAAGTAGAAGCCAGATACTTGCCGAGCTCAAAAAAAAGGAAGCAGAGATCGGCCCCCTGGAACTCACTAAAGAGCTTGTGGCTGACAGGGCAGACGGACGGATAAAGTTATACCTTACCCATAAGGCACTCATCTACAGAAAAGAAAATCGAGAGATTTTTGAACGCGGCGACTACATCCCCCTGGAAGCATCCGGCGAGAGGGCGGATAATATCTGCGCCTTTGCAAGGAGATTGGACGAACGGGTGATAGTAATTGTCGTTCCGCGGCTGCTTGGCCGGCATATTTCAGAGCCGGCTGAACCTTTTTCCTGGAGTAGCATGTGGGAGGGCTCCGCCATAGTGATCCCTTTTGCCGCCACAGGTGATACTTACAGAAATGTCATTACCGGTGAAACGATGACTGTCGAGACTGCGGCCATAAGTCTCCCAAAAATTTTTGCAACCCTGCCGGTTGCGATACTTGAGAGGATATAATGGAAACGATAAGGATTGAATCGCTTAATATCGGCTTTCCGAAAAAGGAGACATTCGGCGGCATTGAGATTTTCACAGGAATATGCAAAACACCTGTCCACGGCCCCCAGAACCTTAAAAAGCTTGGCTTTGAGGGCGACGGCGTAGGCGACACCAAACATCATGGCGGTGCGGACAAGGCGGTCTGTCTCTATAGTTTCGATCATTATCCTTATTGGGAAGACGTTCTGGGCCTACTGTTGCCAGTCGCCGCATTTGGTGAAAACCTCACGATTGGAGGCGTCACTGAAAAGGACGTATGCATCGGGGATGTTTTTCAGCTGGGAGCTGCAGTTGTTCAGATTACGCAGCCGCGGCAGCCCTGCAAAACGCTGGCGAGCCGCTACGGCAGGGCCGACATGGTTAAGCTTGTGGTTGATTCAGGGCGCACAGGATTTTACTGCAGGGTGCTTGAAGAAGGCGTTGTAGGGCAAGACAGTCCGTTTGCACTCAAGACCAGAGACTCCCATAATGTAACAGTCACGTTTGCAAATAATATCTATCATCATGACAAGAAGAATTGTGAGGGCATCAGGAGAGTCCTTGAGGTCGAAGCCCTCTCAGGGTCCTGGCGCCGCTCCTTTGAGGAACTGGCCGGAAAATGCAGGTAACCCGAAAGAGTCGAGAGGGAGGTGCAGATGCCTTATGTTAATATCAAAATCACGAAAGATGGAACGCCGCCCGAAAAGAAGGCGGAGCTCATCAAGGGCGTGACGAGGCTGCTGGCGGACGTTTTAGGGAAGAACCCTCAGACCACAGTGGTTGTGATCGAGGAGGTTGAGACAGACAATTGGGGAATCGGAGGAGAAACCGTCACTTCAAGAAGAAAGCAGGGGCGCTGAAGGATTCATGAGGCAGAAGCGGCTCAGAAATTTAAGGAAAATAAGCGGCGATGAAAAAACTGCAGAAGAAATCGCACGGGAACTGAAACAGCTTTCAGCCCCGCCGGGTGATTACAGAGAACAGTCTTTGAAAATACATGGCCTCATATGCGCAAAATGCGGAAGAGAGTTTGAATATAAAGACCGGCATCTTCTGACTGTCCATCATAAGGACGGCGACCACAGAAATAATCCGCCGGACGGCTCCAACTGGGAAAATCTCTGCATTTACTGCCATGAGGATGAACACAGCAGAGGCATGCTTGGAGACTATTTAGGCCGTAAAGACAAATAAGCTGCCTAGACCCGACCGGCAGTTTTCAACTTCTCATACATCCTTGCGTTTTCGATGGCTATGCCGCCCTGCTCCGCAAGCGCCACAGCAAACTCTATCTCGTCCTGACGGAACGGGCGATATTCTCCTGTTAGAAGCCGCATGATTCCGATGATGGTTCCCTGAACAACAATGGGAACGACAAGCATGCTCTTTATTCCTTCTTCCTTTGCCGCGTCGCGGTATGAAATCCTTGGGTCTGTAGTGGCGTCGTAGATAGCCAATGGCATTCCCCCCAGCGCTACAGATATGTTTTCCTCGGCGTCTACCGGTCCACGGTTGAGGTAGCGTTCGCTTAGCCCGAAGGAAGCGACAAGTTCGAGTTTTTTACCCGTATCATCAAGCAGCCTGATCGTCGCTGCCTTTGTATTCATTATCTGAGGTATTTTCTCCACGATCATGTCGAGCACCTCTCTGACGTTGAGGGTCGAACTTATCGCTCTGGAGACTTGCTGTATCGTTTTAAGATACTGTATTTCCCGGTATTGTCCCTCGTACAAACGGGCATTTTCTATGGCAGTGCCGCACTGCTTGGCAAGCGATGCCGCGAAATCAATCTCTACAGATGAAAAATTTCGCGGATAACCTGTCAGCAGCCTCAGAACACCTATAACCTTGCCCCGGGCAATAATCGGCAGAGTAAGCATGCTCTTGATTCCCTCTTCCTCGGCCTCTTTCTTATATCTTATCCTCGGGTCAGTGGCGGCGTCGCTGATGGCAACCGGGTTTTCATTGAGGGCGGCCCTGATATTCTCCTCTGTGTCTACCGGGCCCTTATTCAGATATTTTTCACTTAAACCATGTGCAGCAACGAGTTTCAGCTCTTTGCCGGTCTCATCAAGGAGCCGGATTGTGGCCCCTTTCAGGTGCAATACCTCAGGGATCTTCTTGACGATCAGATCAAGGACCTCATCAACTTTCAGTGTCCCGCTAACCGCGTCTGTAACCGTCTGAAAGACGTTCAGATATTCTCTTTCCCGTGAGACAGACTGTTCAAATATGCGTGCGTTAACAATCGCAACGGCGGCCTGTTCGGCTATCGCAGCAACAAAGTTGAGGTCTTCATCTGAGTATTCAACAGGCTCGCCTGTATACATTCTGAGCACGCCGATTACCTCGTCCCCGAGCCGAAGCGGGATAGAAAGGATGCTCCGTATGCCCTCCCTCTCAGCCTCCTTCCTGTATATGGCGTTTTTGTCGGCGGTAATGTCATATATCGATACGGGTCTGCCTGCAAGGGCGTCATCGATGCTTGCGTCATATTCCACCGGCCCCTTGTTCACATAAGCCTGGCTCAGACCGTGGTAAGATGCAATTTCGAGCTGGTTTGTCTCCCTGTTAAGCAATCTCAGGAGGCTCGCCTTGACGTTCATAACCTTTACCACGTTAGTGACGATGAGCTTAAGGACTTCTCCCAGGGAAAGGCTGGTGCTTATCGCTTTGCAAATGCTCTGGTAGTTTTCCAGATAGATCTTTTTGGTGAATATTTTCTCTGCACATATCGGACACATTGAGTGGGTAAAATCTCCGAATCCCTCATCGCTCAAAAAAGCCTCGAGCTGCTCCCATGCTCCGGAGGCGGCTCTGATCTTTTTGCACCATCCGCAGATCGGGACAAGGCGCTTAAGTTTCTCTGTCCTCAGTTGAAACGGCCTGAGTTCCAGAAAGGCCGAGACTTCCCTGAAGGATATGACAACCCCCTCAAGCTTACCCTTTCGGTAAAGAGCAGAAATATTTTCTTCAACAAGAATCTTTCTGCCGTCTTTTGTCCTTAGAAAGAGATTTCTCCGCAAAGGACCGCCCTCAATGCCCGCAGTCAGCGGGCACCCCAAATCACACAAAACATTGCCTTTTTCATCCTCATGGCCGAGCAAATCTGTATAACAGTTCAGGCCGGTCATCTCTTCCGGAGAGAACCCGGTAATCGCCGCCGCACCCTGATTCCAGTAAAGGATCTTCCTGTTGCTCCCGACGAAGTATACGCCGTCGGCAATATTGCAGAGGATCTGAGAATGAAGTTTCAGTTTACTGTCGAACATAGTTTAGAGGGCCTTTTCCCGAAGGTCTTACGAATGATCAGGAAAACATCGCCCGGAAATGATTATAATTATATATTAAATTGCAGGATTGTGGATTACTTTGTTAAAAGACAATATTTATCCAGTTCTAAAGGAAAAAGCTTCTGCCGTAGCTAAACAGATCGGCCGGCCCTCCTTTTACCGGACTCATAAAAAGGAGCTGGACAGTTCTCTGCGGTTTTTTTCCGAAAGCAATGTGCTTTTAAGGTGCAGGTCTTACCTCGACGAATCCAGGATGCACCCTGCGCACGGCATTCAGCACGCAGAGATCGTCGCCATAGAAGCAGGAGCCATCCTGGCAATCGAGAGTGCTTCTTCAGGGAGGGCGGAGCGGACTGAAGAACTCATGCTTTGCGTTCAGATAGCAGGACTTTTTCATGACATCAAGCGTAGTGAGGATGACCACACGATCAAGGGCAGCAAAGAGACCGAAAAAATCCTGGCGGATTTCGATCTCGGTGACAAATATAAGCGTTACATATCCGCCGCGATAAGAAATCACGAGGCCTTCAAGGAGGTTCTGTCTTCCGAGAACGAAGAGGCGAAACTGATAAGCGACTCCCTTTACGACGCAGACAAGTTCCGCTGGGGGCCCGACAATTTCACGACGACCCTCTGGCTTATAGTGGAATGTTCAAGGATCTCGGCAAAAACGCTCTACCGCAATTTTCTTGAAAAGATGGATGGAGTAGGAAGGATAAAGGAAACGTTCAGAACAGATACTGGCCGCAAATTCGGGCCTGAATTTATCGACATTGGTATTAACATCGGAAATGAAATCTACCGCGAGATGGGCAACCTGCTCAGAGACTGACAGATGATATTAATCACCGACCTGAAAAATATAGAGAAAAAATTCGATAAAAGTATTCTAACCCTTGGAAACTTCGACGGTCTCCATGTCGGGCATCAGGAACTGGTGAGAATGATAATCAGCCGTGCAAAAGAGGTGGGGGCGCTCAGCATGGTCGTTACGTTCAGACCCCATCCTCTTAAAATACTAGCTCCGGAAAAATGTCCTCCTCTGATAAGCATCTATGAAGAAAAGATCAGGCTCTTTGAAAAACTCGGGATTGATGTCCTTGTGAAGATACCCTTTACAGTAGAATTTTCGGTGATGTCTCCGGAGGACTTCGTAAGAGATATATTATGCGGAACGCTCGGGGCCAGCGAGATATTCGTGGGATACAATTACCGCTTCGGAAAGGGAAGGGAAGGAGACATCAGAAAACTCAGGAGTCTAGGTGAAAAATATGGGTTTACGGTGAGGGAGGTCGCCCAGATCGCGGTCGACGGCGAAGTTATAAGCAGCACGAAGATCCGCACCCTGATAAAAAACGGAGATGTCGAGCATGCTGCCAAACTGCTCGGGAGGGCCTATGCGATTGCCGGGATAGTCGTAAGAGGGGATGGGAGGGGAAAGGGCCTCGGATTTCCCACCGCAAATATAGCTCCGAAACATTCGTTGGTGCCTCCGGACGGGGTCTATGCGGTCAGACTCGTCGTTCGCGAGAAGGTATACGACGGCATAGCAAATATAGGCATGCGGCCCACTTTTAATAAAAAAACACTTGCAATCGAGGTCAATGTCTTCAATTTCAATGAGGATATCTACGGAGAGGACATCTCGCTATACTTTATAAAAAAGATAAGAGATGAGAAGAAGTTCAGGGGCGCCGAGGCGCTTGTGAGCCAGATACGATCAGACATCGAAGTCGCCCGGGAGATTCTTGCCTTCCACCCTGCAGAAAATGGCTTTCCTTTATAGGATGGCCATATTTTCCCTTAAGTACTGAGCCCATTTCAGGCATATCAGCAGCGAGTGCATTCCGTCCTTGATATTTCATGCGGCCGGGACTAAGCTTTCAATATGAGTGGGATCGCAGTTTGGATAACCGGCCTTCCTGGCAGCGGCAAAAGCAGTATCGCCGATGCCTTAAAAGAAAGACATCCGGAGTTTATCGTCCTTAGGATGGACGAGGTGAGAAAGATCGTAACACCCGAGCCTGCTTACTCTGACACAGAGCGGGATATTGTTTATCGTTGTCTGGTGCTGCTGGCGACAAACCTGACTCAAGCAGGCCATAACGTAATCATAGATGCCACCGGCAACCTGAGAAAATGGCGTGAACTTGCCAGATCCGTCATTCACATTTTTGTTGAGGTATATTTAAAATGTGATATGGCGGAATGTGTGAAACGAGAGGCACTGAGGCAGGACCCGCGGGGAGCGCCGCGGGACATCTATAAAAAGGGCGAATCCGGCTGGCCCGTGCCGGGCCTGAATGCGCCATATGAAGAACCGATTAGTCCGGAAATCATTATTGAAACGACGCGCACATCAGTTGAGGCCGCAGCAAATATTGTGAGCGAACATATAAGAAAATTGCTGCATTAAGAGGAGCAGAACTACTCAACGAACATAAGTCCCATCTTATATAGGTTATCCACATCCTTTTTGACCCATCTCACAGTGGCCCTTGTGAACGGCACGGGGAGAGAACTCCTGACCTCCATGTGATCGCCTTCATAGGGCCTGGCATCAGAATAAACGCACATACCGGAATCGCTTATATTGGAGGTCACACCGATGCGGACTTCAGAGGAGCGGCCCGGGAACCTGTAGGCAAAGGCGCTGACGTAGATTTTACGCTGATGTCTTCTCTCCTTCCCTTCGTATGCCCCCATGTTCTAATTTAGCCAAGGGCGGGCAGATTGTCAAACTGAATTTGGCGCGCTGGCAAAGAATTCACCAAGTAAGCGAAAGAAGACAGCCTATGTCGGATTGCATCCGGTTGAATTTGCATTTCAAAACCATGCAATTCTCAGAACGGTAGCAGTACCCGTCTTTTATCACAACATGCACGTCTACACCCGTACTTTTCCTGTGAGGGCAGGGGATATGAAGTTTGCCAGTTGTTTCCGAAAAATGCTTCTCCAGGTATACGCCTTTCATAGTCTATTATACCTTTTCCGGACAACTATCAATAATGGAAGAACAACCAGAAATTTCTTGGACAACTTCAAGGATTAAAGCGTGGGAGTGTATTCCCGCACCTTCATCTGGGACCGGCCTGTGATCCCAGTAAGATCAAAAAGAACCTTCACCGTGAAGTCCCCCGGGCTTTTCACAGCTTCAAAGCGTACCCCCCAGCACTGTTTCTGATATTTCACATCCACTCTAGCATCCCTGAGGCCGGCTCCCTTCGCGTCGTACCAGACCTGCCCTGCTATCTGGACAGGTTTAATGGGGCTAAACCCCAAATAAGTAGTAAACATCATAAGATCATTCTTCCTGTCGTAACTTTGACCAAAGACGACGTTCGCCTCAAGTACTTTAAGACTAACGGCTGAGGTGACTGTATCGAGGCTGCCGGAGTATACATCATAGGTCGCCTCCATCGTAAGAGGCATTGGTGATTTGACTGCTATATCGAGTCTCAGGGGCTGAAATGGCCTTCCGCTATAGGTGTCGACCGGCTGAGTTAGCCTTATAGCAAACAATTCCGTTCCCTTAACCACGGCCCTGTTTAAAATGCTTAGCTCAATGTTCGAGGTTTTCCCGTAAAGTTCCGTGGAATCCAATAAAGGAATATCGTTACTTGAACTGTAGATAAAGTGGTACCGCACGGAGGGCTCAATAATATGTGTAAATGAAGAATAACTCCTGTAAAGCCTCGTATGGACGATTCCGTCGTATTCGAACGCCACCCGCTGCTTTAAGTCGTCCGTTTCTTCGCTGTGATAGAAAGAATACGCTGTCTCCCTAAGTGCAACCGCCTGGGTCAATACTACATCCTTACCCACAGAATGCAGGATTCTTGGATAAATATCGATTCTCTCGGCAGACGGCCCGCTTTCCCTCCAGATATTGGCTGCATTTATAGGCAAAGCAAACTGAAAGTCGCCGATTGGAGTATAATTCAGTACATAACCGGCCTCAGGGAGTTTCTCTGGGACAGAGGATGTATTGTCTTTAAGATCCTGCCAGTACTGGGAAAGCAGGTAAAGCCTTGAGTTATTCAGAGGCAGGTTCAGCTCGCCGGTTGATTCGAGATAGCGGAGCGTGCGGATATCCCTGCGGGTGCTGAACTGCTGGTAGAACTCTTTATCGTTTACAATATTGATATTTAGATACCCTCCGAGGCTTTCTGAATGCCGGTTTTCATAAAGCCCCCTGACCTCCCAAAAATCCTTTTCAAGCTCGGTATCATATATGTGATATGCCCACCAGTTGCCGGTTGCCCCTCCCGGTTCAATAAAGCGATATTCAAGGCCGGTGCCTATCCCTCGCTTACTGTATGCATCCAAAACAAACGTTAGGTCTCTGTTTTCGGCAAACGCCCAGTAAAAAGGAAGGGTGAGGGACACCCCGCGTGCTTTGCTGTTTGAAACAAGAGGGATCAAAAAGCCTGTCTGCCGGTCTTTTAAAAGTGGGGTCCATAAATATGGGGTATAGAGTACTGGAAGGTCTTTGATCCGAAAAGTCGCATTTCTTGCGCTGACTGTTTCTTCCGCTATGGCGTTAACCTCTTTGCCTCTAAAGCACCATTCAGGCAGAGGGGCATCGCAGGTGGTAAACGTGGCGTCAGGGCTGTAATAGTAATTCTCAGCCCTCTTTTCTATCTCTTTCCCCACGATGTGATAATTATATTTCTTATAAAATACCTCACCGTCAAAGAGCTTGCCGGTTTTAGCATCGAGGTTCATTTCAGCCCTGGATGCCTTTATGGAAGCGTCAGCGTCATTGTACTGCACCTGACCTGAAGCGAGAGCCTCAGAGGAGTCTTCATAGTAAGTGATTTCGTCGGACTTCAGTACGGCACCGTCACGTTCAACAGCAGCCGATC
>JBAIXS010000257.1:0-6399 GCA_037916395.1 Candidatus Sulfobium mesophilum | reverse complement strand
CGCCGGCCAATTATTATTACAGGGCTTCCCCGTACAGGCACAACCCTGCTTCACAGCCTGCTTGCACTGGATCCAGCCAACAGGGTGCCTCTCACATGGGAGACTATGTACCCTTCACCGCCGCCTGCGACCGCAACTTATCATACGGACCTGCGGATCCGCCGGGTGGACGGCCAGATCCGCTGGTTCCGCCGCCTGGTGAAGGGTTTTGAGAAGATCCATCCCGTCGGAGCGCGTCTTCCGGAGGAATGCCTGATCATTTTCAGCCATTCTTTTAAGAGTTATCAGTTCGAGACGACTTATCGCCTGCCGTCATACCTTAAGTGGTTGGAAAGCCGGGATCTCAGAGATGCCTATCAGGTTCATTACAGGTTCCTTCAGCACCTGCAATGGCGGTGTCCAGGACAGCGCTGGGTCCTCAAGGCGCCTGCCCACATGTTCGATTTCGATGCGATGTTTCAGTCATATCCGGACGCATGTGTTGTGATGACCCACCGTAATCCCGTCGAGGTGACTGCGTCGAATGCGAGTCTTACCGCCACCCTCCGAAGCGCATTCAGCGACGATGTGGATCCTTTAGAAGTAGGGCCTGAATGCAGCCGGAGATGGGCCGGAGCAATCGATAAGGCTTTTCTTTCACGCGACCGTGGTTGCGCGCCATCTGAGCGGTTCATCGATTTGTATTACGCCGACCTCGTCTCTGACCCTGTCGGCACAGTCAGGAATGTCTATCGCAGTTTTGATCTGCCGCTTCCGGAGGACATGGAGGAGAGGGTAAGAGGATTCCTTCTTCAAAACCCCAAAGACCGGTTCGGGAAACACCGGTACGCGCTTGAAGAATTCGGCCTGAACCGTGAAGAGGAGGAGAAGCGATTTGCAGCATACCGGCATCGGTTCAGACTTTGATGAAAGAATGCGCTGCCAGGGCTGACAAAATGTCGCATCCGTCTTGAATGATGCAAAAGATTCATGATATAAGTCTTAGCGCCATGGCAGATTTACTGTTGGGAGTTACTATATGACTTTTGACATTCGCGAAATGATGCACCGCTCTCAGGGACGTCAGCTCTCACTCCTCTCTGACTACATCAATCCGCAGATGGCAAAGGTTCTAAAGACCCTCGGCTTCGACCCTGTGTATGTGCGGGGGAAGGGTGCCCATCTCTGGGACGACAAGGGAAATGACTATCTTGATATGCTCGCCGGCTTCGGCGTCTTCGCGGTAGGGCGTTCTCATCCGAAGCTCAAGGAGGCGATCCGGCAGTATCTTGATCTGGACAGCCCAAACCTGGTTAAGATGGGGACCCAACTCCTGGCTGGTCTTCTTGCCGAAAAGCTCGTGGAAGAATTCGCTCCGCCGGGCCTGGACACTGTTTTCTTCTGCAACTCAGGGGCGGAAGCGGTCGACGGCGCCCTGAAATTCGCCCATGCCTTTACCGGAAGGAAGAGGTTCATATATTGCGACCACGGTTATCATGGTCTTACTCTCGGCACCCTGGCCGTCAACGGCTGCAAGGAGTTCAGGGCCGACTATGAGGCGATATTGAACGGGGGCACAGAAATACCCTTCGGAGATGCCGCGCGGCTTGAATTTGAGATTTCCCGTGGTGACGTGGCGGCGTTTGTAATGGAGCCGGTCGTCGGCCACGGTGTCTTCATACCGCCTGATGACTTTCTCCCCAAAGCCCGCGAGATCTGCAGCCGGTATGGAACGCTCTTTATAGCTGATGAGGTTCAGACCGGATTCGGCCGCACCGGAAAGCTTTTCGGCTGCGAACACTGGAACGTGGTGCCCGACGTTATGGCCGTCTCGAAATCACTCTCGGGCGGGTATTGTCCGATAGGGGCAATTCTCTATCCCCGCAGGGTATATGAGAAGATCTTCAGTTCGATGGACCGGTGCATGGTCCACTCGACGACCTTCGGCCAAAACGATCTTGCCGCGGTCTGCGGTCTGGTCACTCTTGAGGTCATCAGGGAGGAAGGTCTCATCGAAAACAGCGCCCTCACGGGGGCATACTTATTGGGCAGGCTCAGGGAACTGGCGGAGAAGTATGAACTCATCCGGGAAGTGAGGGGCCTTGGCCTCATGATCGCTATCGAATTCGGTGAGCCCCGGTCGCTTGGGCTCAAAACAGGATGGAAAATGATCCATGGGATCAACAGCGATCTCTTCTGTCAGTCTATCCTGGTGCCCCTGCTTATGGACCACCACATCCTGGCCCAGGTTTCCGGCCACGGCAGGGACATCATTAAGCTCATCCCTCCTCTTGTTTTGGATCGTGCCGATGCAGACCGGTTCATCGCGGCTTTCGACCAGGTTCTTGCGGCCACCCACCGGTTCCCTGGTCCTGTTTGGGAGGTCGGCTCCCGTCTGGCAAAGGTTGCGCTGCGATAGCCGCGCGACCGGCAGGCTTAGATAATGGCGCTTTCTGCTGAGCCGAATCCGGAGCAATCCCCGGGCCGGACTCCGGAAACTGCACTCCGTCTTCTGCTTCGCTCCCGCACCGTCCAGGCAGGACTTGCCGCAGGTATTACACTTTTTGCAGCGGTCATCGCATGGCAGGGGATAGGGGATGTCGCCGAAGCGCTCCGCAGGGCAGGATGGGGAATAGTTGTTATCACGCTTTTCCATCTCCCGCCAATGTGGGCCGATGCTTTGGGTTGGCGAAGCCTTCTCACTCATGGCATTAGGCCGACTCGCCTGTGGATGCTCAGGGCGCGCTGGATCGGCGAATCGATCAATGATCTCCTTCCGGTTCTTCAGATGGGGGGAAACGTCGTGAAGGCGCAGCTTCTTTCGGACCGGGGAGTGCCGCTCGAACGAGCCGGCGCAAGTGTTGTCATAGATGTAACCCTCGTAGTCCTGTCCCAGATAGTATTTACACTTTTTGGCCTCGGCCTTGCCGCGCCGACTCTCGCAGGCGGAAGGCCTCTCCTCATCGTAGTTGTCGGGACTGCAGTCATGGCAGCACTCCTTGGAGGGTTCTATTTTGTGCAGCAACGAGGTTTTTTTGGTCTGGTTGTCCAAATTTCAAGAAAGATTATCGGGGGCCTTGGGAAGCGTTCCCTTGCCGAGGGGGCCGCTGCGATTGATGCGGATGTGAAGCGTCTTTACGGCAACAGGCAAGCCCTCATGGTCTCCGGCTTCTGGCATATGACGGCCTGGGTTTTGGGCGTTGCTGAAGTCTGGTTTGCCCTGGACCTTCTTGGTCATCCGGTTGACATTGGCACTGCGCTTCTATTCGAGAGCCTAGGTCAGGCAATAAGGACGGGAGCGTTTGCGGTGCCGGGAGGACTGGGAGTTCAGGAAGGAGGATATGTTCTTGTGGGAACGGCCTTAGGCATTGAGCCGGGAGTTGCCCTTGCCCTCTCTCTTGCCCGGCGGGTGAGAGAACTGCTCTTGGGTCTGCCTGGACTTGCGGTCTGGCAGGTTTCTGCCCTGCGCAGGTCACTCGGTAGGATGACTGGTGGCTGAAACTGGTGAAGTGAAGATCAAGGCTGGCCATTAAGAACGGAGGATGGCGCAATCAGTGTGGTTACTGCAATTTATTGATGGCACCGACATCAAAAAACTCTTGACGGAGCGGGATGAATAATGAGACTATTTTTTAGAGTTTTTATTAGAAAATCTTAATATTGCCCATAGAACGGAATATCTCTTTTTGATCAGAAACAATGAACCAATTATACAATAATCACCTGTATTTTTCACTTTCGTAAGGGCAATAACTTTGTAAGGCAACCGTAAGTTGTTCGTAAGTATTTGACCATGGAAAAACAGGCATAGTAAAACTTTGTTTACGGTAACCTCTTGACAATGTCGTCTCATGTGGGAAGATGAAAGCAAAAGGTATGATAAGAGTGAATAGCCGTTTAGAGAAGACTATTTGCTGAGTATTTTGTCATATTTCAATCAGGCCGCCTTCGCGGCCACAACTTTATTTAAAGAGGAGGTACTGTGCAATGAGGACGCAGGGAAAGTTACTCAAGTCTTTAGGGTTGGTGATATGCTTCACCATTGTCTTTGGAATGCTGGCGACTGTTTCATATGCCAAAACAAAGGAAGAGATTAACGCCAGTGTTAAAGCCTCGATGACCAGGTTCAAAAAGAAGGTAAAAGGTGCAAACGAGTACCTCAAAGTAGCCAAGGGCGTGCTGGTTATTCCGAGAGTTACCAAAGCCGGATTCGTTGTGGCCGGCCAATATGGCCAGGGCGCGCTCAAGGTTAAGGGTAAGACGGTTGACTACTACAGTCTGGCCGCAGGATCACTGGGTTGGCAGATCGGCGCTGAACAGTTTGACCTGATAATTATTTTTACTACTGAGGAGGCGCTGAAGCAATTCATGACCAGTGAAGGCTGGGAAGCAGGAGCGGACGCTGAGGTGACCATGATTGCGGCCGGTGTTGATTTGCCCGTCAGCACACTGGTGAGCCGGCATCCAGTCCTGGGCTTTGTAACTGATCAAAAGGGTCTTATGGCCGGTGTGTCTGTTAAAGGCGCAAAGTTCACCAAGATTAATCCTGATTAGAATGCATTTTGGACGGCGGGGAGATTCTCCCCGCCTAACTCTTAACCCAGCGTTTTCTGGCTCTCGTTCAGTTTATTCTTTTTGCGCTGCTTTTCAGGCTTTTTGTATTCGGGGCGCTTCCTCTCGCAGGTCTCAAGGCTTGACCTGCACCTTATTCCTACAAACCACTCATATTCCGGGCCTGGGCCGCGTTGCCAGATTGAGGAGCCTCCCGGATATGGCAAACTACGGATTCGAAACCGTCACGGGAACAGTAATAGAAGTAGCCGTATCTGTAACAGTTAAATTTACAACTGTGCTGGTGCCGCTTGTCCCGGCACAACTCGTAAGAGCTTCTACTGTAAACTTGCCATCAGTCGTTAAAGTAGTGGTGGAAATAGTAACGAGACTCCCGTTTGAAGATGCCGTGACACTATAAGACGCTTTAGTACCGCCCGTTACGACAAATGTCGCAATTTCTCCTGCAGAACAACTCAGGGTGGCTGATGTGGGTGATACAGAAAGCGCCTTCGGACCAACGACCCTGTTGGCGCTCCAGGTTCCTGAGCCGTCTGAGCCTGTGCTTGTGTAAGAACCCGCGAATTCATTCCAACCATCGACTACAGTACCCGTTAAGGTTGTGGTACTGCCATCCGAGTTATGCAGGGTGATAACGATATTTTCCCGGTCGAGAGTACCGTCGAGTGTGGCGCCATCCGAAGTACTTCCTGAAAAAGGCTGGTATCTTTCTTCCTGTGTAATAGAAAGCTTTGTCTCGCGAACAGAGACGTTTGACTTGGTAAGGGATAGATTCCAGGTTCCGTTTACATCGCCCTCGTTTGGATACGCGCGGAATGTTCCCCCGCAGCCATTGACAGATAACGTTGAGATTACAACGAATAGGCATAGAATAAGAGCCCCCGGCCAATTTATCTTTAGAAGCTTTGTTGTTCTCTTTCCGTTAGAAGTCATAACTTTGTCTTCCGCTTGAGCCCTTTCAAAAAAAATCCGGCTGGTTAAGATTATAGTTTTTTAAAGGACGACAGTCAAGGCATACAGGGAACAGAGTGTCAATAGGGTTGAATTTCCATCTGCTTTTGGTAAGCTTAAAGAAAGGGGTGTTCGGGTTTTTACTTTTTCTGAAGCTCAGTGCTTATGCGAGAAATCAAGAACAAGAAAAGTCCCATTTCGCGGCCAGGAAAGCGTGCGGCTATGGCAGACGGAAAAGACAAAAAGAAGCAAGCGCTTGCTTCGTCAATAGATCGGACGCCATCCCATGCGAAGGCAGAGCGAAGGAATGTACAAAGTTCTTCTGAAAATGCGAAGGCAGAATGCAAGGATGCTGAAGAAGAAATAAGGAGGCTGAACGAGGAGCTCAAGTCAAGAAATGCCGAGTTGGAAGCCGCCAACGAGGAGCTTGAGTCCTTCGCCGTTTCTCTCTCTCATGACCTTAGGGCGCCGCTTAGGAGCATAGTCGGCTTCAGCAAGATTGTTTTTGAAGACTATTCGGACAAACTCGACGACCGCGGCAAGGATTATTTGAGGAGGATGCAGGGTGCCAGCGCCAGGATGGACCGGTTGATTAGCGACTTACTGGGCCTTTCCAGAATTATCCGTCGGGAGACCGAGATTGTGCCGGTCGATCTCAGCAGGATCGCAAGAGATGTGGCAGCGGCCTTGATGGCGAGAGACGCTGATCGGAAGGTCGAGTTTTCCATCGTGGATGATGTCGGTGTTAGAAGCGACTATAACCTTCTCAGGGTTGTGATGGAAAACCTGTTCGACAACGCCTGGAAGTTTACGTCGGAGGCGGCGAACGCCCGGATAGAGTTTGGAGTGATGAAAAAACCGCCTCTGCCCTCCGTACTACTGGCGGGCAGGCGCGAC
>JBAIXS010000256.1:0-1802 GCA_037916395.1 Candidatus Sulfobium mesophilum | reverse complement strand
GGGGGTTCGGGATAAGAGACACCTTAAAAGTTTCGACAAAAAAACAGCTGATTGAGGCCTTGAAAAAGAGCGGCAAGGGATTAAGGTTTATCCATGCACTTGCGCTGCCTGGCAACGAAAAAATCCCAAACATACCGATTGGTCATATTGAGATAAAAAGACAGTTTGCTGCCTTCCTCAAGTCGTTACAGCGGAAAGGACCGCGAGGCAAAACTTAGATCGGATTCCAGCTCGTCTTCCCTGGTTCGTTCATTTCATGATCAGATTAGTCTTATGCGCAGCTTCCCGGGTCCAGCTGACAGCTCGCCTCGCGTCTTCTTTCGGCTAGACGCGCTTCTCTTCTGATCCTGGCCTCGCGGTTGCGCCTGTTCTCTTCCTCCGTTTCGATAATCAGCTGGGGCACCTCTTTCGGCTTTCCGTTTTCGTCCAACGCAACAAAGGTCAGGTATGCCGAGGCCGTGTGTCTTAGCTCACCGGTGATGATGTTTTCGGCCTCGACCCTCACTCCGACTTCCATGGATGTCCTGCCGACCATGTTCAGGCTGGCCTTGAAAAAAAGAAGATTGCCTACATATACCGCATGGTGGAAATCAAGCCTGTCAATGGATGCTGTGACAGCGTTACAGCGCGCATGCCTGCTAGCGGCGACAGCGGCTGCAGTATCAATAAGCTTCATTATGACCCCGCCGTGGACATTCCCGGCGGGGTTTGCGTCTTGAGGGATCATTACCTGGGCGATAATTACACTGCTGTCCGTCACCCTCTTCCCTTCCATAACGGCCTCCCTCTTTAAATTAAATCAGCGGAAGTTCAATCCATAAACCACTGATAACAAAATGCTACCACTTAATCACTTGGTGTCAACAGCATAGCAGGACATCATCTCCGGGTGATGAAATTGCTGCCAATCTGCTCGAAGCCTCCCCGCGAACCAGATAATTGTGGATTTTGGCTCCTTTCAGCGACACTTTCAGCGACTTGATTATTGCGGTGTAATGGTATAAAGTATTTTTCGGCTTGGTTGCCATAGATTTGCAGTCAGTCAGGCAAATTGGAAACAGGATAAAAATCAAATGAAGGAACATAGAAGATTTAAGAGGTTCGTGGTCGATCTCCTGGGGATCAACGGCAAGATGATGTTTGCCAACGAAGTAGAAATCCGCGATATCAGTGCCGGAGGTATTTCCCTCAGGGTTGACAAGCGGCTCAACATGGGCGCCGAATATACCGTAAAGATTACAACTACTGAAGATGAGCCTATTTCGGTACGAGGGTCTGTCGTCTGGTCAAAGCTCAGCGGCACAAAGAAAGGTGAAAAAGATGAAGTAATCCCCCTCTATGTCGCCGGCATGAAATTCATTAATGTATCTGATCATAAGATGAACGAGCTTATAACATTCATACAGAACCAGGAAGATTTCTCCCGTGAAAAAGTGCATGGAGCCGGTGAGCAGGACGAGTGCAGATGCAGCATGCGGTTCCTCGTAAAACCTCCTCTTGGCAAGGCGGTCCTTAATGCCTCGGAGGATTACGGGGTAAAGAAACTCAGTCTCGGCGGTATGCTGATAGAAAGCGAAACCCCGCTCAAGATTGAAGAGAGAATGCCCATGGAAATATTACTGCCCAACAATGAACATATACAACTTTCAGGAAGAATAGCTTCCTGCCTCGAAATTCCTGGTTCCAAAGACAATGCCGAAAGCGTCTCGCGGTATGATATAGGCATAGAGTTTTTGGAAATGGAAGAGGCAGACATGGAGAAGCTTCAGGGGTTCGTCGCCGGCCTTGAGAAAACCTTATAA
>JBAIXS010000255.1:0-6077 GCA_037916395.1 Candidatus Sulfobium mesophilum | reverse complement strand
ATATTGGATAGATGCTCAGACGCTCTTCCTGTGGCTTGAAAATATTCAAAGTCTGGCTTATCAGGTTTTCATACGGTTCGGCCCCGCCTTCGATTTTGTAAGGCGTATCGTTGTCGTCGGTGTACTGACTTGCGTAGGCTATTTTAAAGGCGTCGCTCGGCTGAAATCCCGCACGCAACGCGATCAGATGTGTCATGTAGTAGTGGAATTCTATATCCATATCCCCGCAAACCCCAAGCTAGGTAATGAATCAATAAAGTAATTGATGATAATACGCCGCCCCCTGCAAAGACAAGCTATGCGTATGTATCCGGGCAAAACCCGGAGTAGTAGCGGAACTTCTGCGATAGAAGAGTCCAGAAGGAGCACGTCGCATATTCCACATGCTGAAGCATTAGCAGCCCGCGAATCCGTGAAGATGACGCGAGGGCTTGCAGATCACGGTATAATTTGACTAATGAGCAAGAAACGCAAAATATTTTTGCTGTTTGCCGGCGTGGCAGGTCTGCTTTTAACTTTGTCTTTCATACTTTATTATTCAGCCGCGAAGCTCATCAACACAGAATCAGTAAAAGAAAAAATACGTATCTATCTCCTTGAAAAAGCCGGCGCAGAAATCACATTCGGCAAATCGGAAATTAATCTGTTCCCTCTGCCTGAAATTATTTTTCACCAGGTGAGACTCTCAATCCCCGATAAGACGGAAGGTTCTGTCTTGTCCCTCAGGGTATATCCAAGCCTCTTGTCGCTCATGAGAGGCGAATCAGCGATAGCAAAAGTAGGAGTTGAAGCGCCGCATTTCACCATCAAGATCTCCAAGGATACGAAAGAACTTACATTGGAAGAGATCGAAGAGAAGGTCCGTTCGATCGTCCATTATCTCGTATCAAAAACACCAGGTGTGCGGATTGTCATACGGGACGGCAAGCTTGATGTCACGGGCGAGGACGAGACAGCCTTCAGCGTCGACCTTATTAATGCTCAGCTCAAGACTTCAAAAAAAACAGTGGATATTGAACTTGCCAGCAGATCTAACCTCTGGGATAATTTTTCGGTCTCTTCTTCAATCAAAGCTGATGGCCTGAATAGTAAGGGGGCTATCCGGCTCAAGCATCTCCGTCCAGGCGTTCTTATAGCGCGCCTTTCAAAGGAAGCAGCCGGACGGGTAGGAATTTCTGATGTTGATCTGTCAGCGAAATTTGAGACATCGGGCTTGAAGGTGGTACATATGACTGCGGAAAGTTCGGTATCGGATCTGGCATTCTCCAGAGAGGGAAAGCGGTTAACAATGGGCAAGGCGATAGTCAAAGGCGAGTTGAAAATCGAGCCGGATGCGGTATCAGTCAGCATTGATGAGGCAAAGATCAGCAGGCCGGCTTTGAATCTGTCAGGGCAGTATATCCTTAATCGCAGTTCCGGCATGATGACAGCAGACCTCGATGCAGCACCGATCTCTGTGAAGCCTCTTCGCGAGTCTGCCCTTGCTGTCGGAGACGACGTCCCTCTCATCAAAGATATCTTTGGCTATATACAGGGCGGTGAAATCAAGGCCTTCCATCTTCATACCAGCGGGAAATCTTCGGATGAACTCGGGATGACAAATAATATCCGGATAGCAGGAAAAATGCGCGCCGGGATTGTCTATATAGAGTCGAAAGATCTCTTGCTTGGGGATGTAGCCGGCAACGTGGTCATCTCAGGGGGAATTCTTAAGGCCGATCATGTCGGGGCTTCTCTTGGGAACCACCGGTGCAGTGAAGGGAAATTGGAGGTGGGCCTGAAGGGCAAAGACGCCATTTTCCATCTTGTCACGCGGGTAAAGACTGATGTTGCGCAGCTGCCTTCACTTCTAAAAGATAAGCGCCTGATTGAAAATAAAGAGGTCCTTTATGAGATGGACCGTATCCAAAACATTCGGGGCAGGGCCGAAGGACGGCTGATACTTGGCGACAGGCTTGATTCAGTCCACGTAAAGATCCTTGTTGATAAAATGAATCTCATGGCACGGTATGAGCCTCTGCCGTTTCCGCTTGCAGTGACGGAAGGGAGGTTTCTCTTCGATGAAAGAACCGTGGAGCTCACAGATTCGGCAGGAAGCATCGGAGGGTCTTCTTTCTCCGGTTTGACAGCGCGAATCAGGCTCGGGGATGCCCCTGATTTTGAAATTGCCGGTGGACAGGTATCGGTATTAGCTGATGAAATCTACCCCTGGGTTACATCGTTTGAAAAGATCAGGCCTGTTCTCAAGGATTTGCCGTCTCTCACTGGGACTGTCTCTATCTCAGCAATTGACCTTCGCGGACCTCTATATCAACCAAAACAGTGGAAATTCCAGGCAAATGGGGAAGCAAGAAATCTCGCTGTTGATGCAGCATTCCTTCCGGGCAGGGCAGAAAAGATGAACGGGACTTTCACAATAACGCAAAATGAGTTGTCACTGAAAAATATGCAT
Organism: Candidatus Sulfobium mesophilum; assembly: GCA_037916395.1. Classification (GTDB taxonomy): domain Bacteria; phylum Nitrospirota; class Thermodesulfovibrionia; order Thermodesulfovibrionales; family UBA6898; genus Sulfobium; species Sulfobium mesophilum_A. The sequence continues at coordinate 3,625 of JBAIXS010000255.1, read as the reverse complement.
TCAAAAATCATCGACAGTACGATCAATGTCACCGGGTCCGTCAGGGAATTCCCTTCTGATATCAGGAACATCGACCTTGCCCTTTATGGAAAGGTAGGACAGGAAGTCACTACATGGCTTAGCACATTGCTCAAACTCCCCCCTGAGATGAAGATCCGCGCCCCTTTTTCTGTAGAGAATGCAGTCCTCTCTACCGAAAAGGAGAAAAAAACAGCATTCAGCGGCAGACTTTTATTCGGACAGGGGACGCAGGTTTCCCTGAACGTTGTGAAAACACCCGATTCAACAGTTATCCGTGATTTAACAGTAAAGGACCGAAGCCACGATCTAACCGCCAGCATCATGCTTAAGAAGGAAGCAATTGACGCCTCCTTCACTGGGACGCTCACTCCGCAGGCCCTCAAAGCCGTCTTTACAGACAACATCTTTTCTGATGCCTTACTCGAAGGTGCTTTCAAAACACATATTGTTCCTAAGCATCCGAAGCTATCCACCGCCCAGGGAAGATTGAAAGGTGAAAATATTCCGATCCTATTGAATCTTGACATCCCTGTTGCTTTGCGGCATATCGCGCTCGAAGCAAAGGGGCAGGCCGTCGTTATCGACACGGCAGAAGTCGCAGCCGGAGGGATGACATTTAAGGCCAAGGGGACCCTCTCGAGTCTGCCGGAATGGTATGCTGTCGACATGGACATCTCCGCCAATAGCATTGAATGGGAAACACTAAAGAAGATCCCGCAAAACAGGGCGCATGCAGCCCGGGGAAGGGAGCCTGGCATTCCGAAAGATTTCCCGGTGCGAGGGACTCTGAGACTCCGCTCGGATTTTCTCCGATACGACAAGTTCAAGTGGGAACCCTTCGATGCCGATATTTCTTTCGATGGAAAAACATTGCTTATAGCCGCAAAGAAGGCTGCGCTCTGCAATATATCCTCCACCGGATCTGTCGGCATAACCGAGCAGGACGTAAAGATAGATGTCGCGCTTTCCGCAAAGGACCTCGCGTTTGAACCCACAGTTCTATGTCTTACAGACAATCGTTCCGATTTCACCGGCACATTTCAGATGGATGTACGCTTGAAGGGAGAGGGGAAGATCAACGAGATCGCTCACAAACTGGAGGGCGCCTTTACCATGTCGTCAAAAGACGGAAAGATACTCAGAGCAGAGCCGATCCATAAAACCGTCAATCTCCTGAACGAATCAGAGAACTTCAAGGGACAATTTCCGGACCTTGAAAAGGAGATGATCAGCTATTCGACTTTGAACGTGCAAGGTGTTATCCGGGAGCAGAAGATTCAGATCGAGGAAGGTATTCTTGATGCCCCCACCATGGGAATAATAGCTCGTGGGAATGTCGATCTCAGCGATGAGACGATCGATCTGAACGTCTTCGTATCACCCTTGGGGAGGGTCCAGAAGTTTATACCGATTGTCGGGCGCGTCACGGGAGGCGGTCTGGTATCCATCCCGGTAAAGATATCAGGTAATATGAAAGACCCCAATATAACATTTCTGTCGCCGTCAGCCTTGGCCTCCGAAACCTTAGGTATAGTGCCGAGAATACTTAAACTGCCGGTTACATTTGTTGCACCGATATTCCCTGTCAAAAAAGAACAGTAGCGATCTTTACTGTTTAAACATCAGAACGTCCTGCCCAAATAGAAGTATCCGGCATTGAAACCTCCGTCAGCATGTCCGAAGGCGATGTAAAGAGGGCCGATAATCGTATCGTAGCCGACAAAGACGCTGCCAGCAAGCCGAAGTCTGCTCAGGTCAAACTGTTTATCATTTACTCCCCAGACGTTTCCACTTTCGATTGATCCACCAAGATAGAGGTCGCCGATGAACGATGAGCCCATCTTATGATAGGTGATCACCCTTGCAAGCGCCATACTCTGACCGAGAATCTGCCGGGAACGGAGACCCGAAAGCTGGAATAGCCCCCCTAGCTCGAACTGATCATAGAACGGCAGCTCCTGGCCCATGCGTGTTCCCAGCGTTAGACCTCCTATGAACGTCTGTTTCATGAAGGTATATGCGCCAATGACGTCTCCTCGTGCCTTATAGTATTCGTCAGTCGATCCAAGGCCCTTAAGCGACGATAGGAATCCGACCTGCGCAAGATAGCCCTTATTGGGGAAATTCACATTGTCCAACTGATCAAGCCTTCCCCCGGCGAAAACGGAGCCGCGCTTTGCGTTATCTTCCGGCAGGTCGATCTCACCCGTCCTCGGACTCGCCCTGAACGATCCGTACCGTAGGCCAACCCTCGCCTCGCCATACATCCATGGCTGGATGCCGAGATCGACGCCCCCTTCCCAGCTTTTGACGAGGTAAGAGGCAGTCCTCTCCTTTCCGTTAAAAACATCATAAGGCTGCTGCTTCCATTCGATATGCGGCGATATGAAAAAAAGCCGTTTAACACTAAGGGGTTGGTAGAATTCTGAGTAGATACCGCTCGGGTTGCCCAGATTGACCTGTGTCTTCCACTCAGCGCCCAGGCTATTAACCCACCGCCGCGTGTAATCCAGGAGAATGTTATAGCTGGTGCCTCCTTCAAAGTCGCTTTCCAGTGCAAGACCTACGCGGAGGTAATTTGGTCCCCAGGATTTTTCCTTCGCCCTAACGACAAGTCCGTAGCCATCCTCCTCCTTATTCACGTGCAGGTCCACGCGCTCGAAATCGCCAGTGCCATAAATTATGCCGGCCTGTTCCTTCAGTTTTTCGACATTAACCGTGTCCCCGGGCTTAATTGAAAGCCGTTCCTCAACGACCACCGGCGATATCTTTGTCTCTCCCTCCACCTCGACCTTAACGGAAGCGATCTTCAACTCTTTCATCTGATCGCGGTGATGGTGTGCGGTAAATGCGGCATACTCACTGTCTGAAACGGAATACCTTTTCAGACTGTCTAGCTTTTCCCTTGCAGCCTTTTCCCCGAGAGAGGCGATCTTAGCAGCCTTGTCAAAATCAGCGGAGCTGAGTTCGCCAAGGTCGGGATTGATGTAGACATCCTTTGGACCGAGGGTCTTCGTCTGTTCCCTGACGTTCTTTTTCATCATGATGTCGATCATCTGGTTCAAAATCGCCAGGCTCCCTGCAAGGTTCTTCCGGGTTGGAAGTGGCTTGTCCACATCAATGCAGATAATAATATCAGCCCCCATCTCCCGGACAATATCGACGGGCAAGTTCCTCACAATGCCCCCGTCTATCAGAAGTCTTCCGTTAAGTTCCACGGGAGGGAATGCACCCGGCACAGACATACTGGCGCGCGCAGCGTCGGCAAGCCGCCCGCCTTTAAGCACCACCATCTCGCCTGTTTCGAGGTCTGCGGCAACGGCCCGATATGGGATCGGCAGCTTGTCGAAATCATCGATGTCAGATGTGTGGAGCATAAGCGTCTCAAAGAGAACATTTACCTTCTGGTCCTTTATAAGGCCTTTGGGCGCGACTATCTTTCCGTCCTTGACGCCCAGCGACAGATGGCTGAGAATCTCGTAATCTTCCCTCTTCCGTCGGTAGTCGATGTCACGACGGTCCGGCTCACCAGAAAAAACATCCTTCCAGTCTATTGCGGTTATCACCTTTTCGAGTTCAGAGGCAGAAAGACCTGAGGCATACA
>JBAIXS010000254.1:0-2990 GCA_037916395.1 Candidatus Sulfobium mesophilum | reverse complement strand
GCTGCAGGGTTTGCAAAGACCGCGCTGATTGCGTCCTGTGGCGCTGCGACTCCGACGCCGCCCATTGCCCGCGCTATGGGCCCGATTGCCATAAGATTGTCACCGTTTGTGGCAAAGGAAATGCCGCTGAATGAAATTAAGAACATGCATATTAAAACCAGAAAACTGATGCGTTTCATCGAATAACCTCCTTTGGATTTTTTTAAGGGAAAAAGTTGTTTCTCACCTCCTTGACAGATAGTGTAAGGAAACTGAACTTCCAGTTGAAAAAGCTTCTGAAAAAGGATATAGGCATCGCCCCCTTTGCGTCAAGTCGCTGATAGGCAGACTTATTTTCGTATCAGGCGTAAAGGTGTGCATTTTTTCTTGCTTCTCCTGCATGAAAATCTCCTACAGATGCGGAAGTTAGCAATAATGGAACTGGTTAACAATATACATGAGGGGCTGTTTTTTTGTCAATACAGAAGGTGGGTTTTATGTCAGCAGGAATGGGAATTTTTTGTATTTTTTGTGTTATGTTATACGTATAAAAAAACGGTATCTCAAGGAGTGATTTGATGAAAGTATTTCTCAAGGAAGATGTTAAGAATCTAGGCAAAATGGGGGATGTTGTAAACGTCTCTGAGGGATATGCGAGGAATTTCCTTCTGCCAAAAAAATTTGCAGTCGAAGCCAACCCTAAAAACCTTAAACAGTTCGAACATAACAAGAGGCTCATCCAGGAGAAGGCGGCAAAGATCAAAGATGCCTCAAAGGCAGTGGCTGAAAAGTTGTCCGCTCTTACTCTTAAGATAAAGGCAAAGGCCGGGGAGGAGGATAAGCTTTTCGGCTCTGTTACGGCTATGGATATTTCAGAGGCGCTTAAGGCCGAGGGTTTCGAGGTCGACAAAAAGAGAATAGTACTCGCAGAACCCATAAAGAGGCTGGGAGAGTATACGGTGGAAGTGAAGGTTCATTCAGAGGTAAATGCAGCTGTGAAAGTGCAGGTTGTCTCAGACGCACCTGATTCTCTGTAGCGATGAAGCATGAAAGAAATCGACTCAACCCTCGATAAACTCCCTCCACAGAATATCGAGGCCGAACAATCAGTCCTGGGCGCTGTTTTGCTCGACAACGGCGCCCTGACGACCAGTCTCGAACTGCTTTCTCATGACGATTTCTACAAGGATTCTCACCGGAGGATCTTTACCGGAATGATCGAGCTCTTCGACAGGAATGAGCCCATAGACATTATCACGCTTACCGACCATCTCAAGAAAAAGAGTGATCTGGATGCCGTGGGAGGAACTGCCTACCTGACGGCATTGGTGTCATTTGTGCCGACTTCCGCCAATATCCGCTACCACTGCAAGATAGTTCGTGAAAAGGCCATGATGAGAGGCCTGCTTCGCTCTGTTACGGACATTGCAAGCAATGTCTATGAAGGGGAACTGGACGCGGAAGAACTAATGGACTTTGCCGAAAAGACTGTCTTTGACCTTTCTGAAAGGAGGATAAAGGCTTCCTTTATCAGCCTCAAAGAGGTCATCAAGGACAGCTTCCAGATGATCGAGCATCTCTATGACCGCAAAGAAACGATTACAGGCGTTCCATCCGGGTTCAAGGAGCTTGATGAACTTACTACCGGTTTCCAGAAAAGCGACCTGATCATCGTAGGCGGCAGGCCCTCGATGGGGAAAACGGCATTCAGTCTTAATATTGCCCAGCATGTGGGAGTTAATATGAATGAACCTGTTGCTATATTCAGTCTCGAAATGTCCAAGGAGCAGCTTGCCTTCAGGATGCTCTGCTCTGAGGCCATGGTCGATTCTAACAGCATCAGAAAAGGCTTTATCAAGAAGGACGACTGGCATAGCCTCACCAGCGCGGCCGGCAAACTGGCCGGCGCTCCCATTTTTATTGATGATACCTCCGGAATGACGGTCCTCGAAATGCGCGCCAAGGCCAGGAGGTTAAAGGCAGAACATGGCCTAAGTCTGGTCGTTGTGGACTATCTGCAGCTTATGCGAGGCAGGGGCAATGTCGAACGGCGCGAGCAGGAAATATCGGAGATATCCCGATCGTTGAAGGGGCTGGCCAAGGAACTCCGGGTTCCTGTTATCGCGCTGAGTCAGTTGAACCGGGGAGTCGAGACAAGAGGCGGCAACAAGAAGCCTACACTTGCCGATCTGAGGGAGTCCGGCGCAATAGAACAGGATGCCGATGTCATCATCTTCCTTTACAGGGACGAAGTTTATAACAAAGACAACCCCGACAACAGGAACAAGGCCGAAATCATAGTAGCAAAACAAAGGAACGGCCCGACCGATTCATTAACCCTGAGCTTCCTTTCACAATGTACAAGGTTTATGGATTATACGGATCGTCAGTTCCATGACGTCGAAGATGATGTCTTTTAATAGCTGGTAACGCCATTAAGTTCCGACAGTGTTGCCAACGAGTGCATAAGTAAGAGGGCAAATGATAAAATCTCCCTTAGCCGCTCTTTTCCAAAGAGGGGTATATTTCCTTCCTCTGGCAAAGGGAGGGTAGGAGGGATTTTCTAACGAATGTCTCTATACTCTACTTCCTTAGTAACTTAGTCTAAGGCGATTCCGACTGGGACGGGAGGATCTATGATCAGGAGACCGGCTGTTGCGGGACAATTCTACCATGGCGAAAAAGAGAGGCTTATCGAGCAGGTCGGAAGGTATATCGATCCTGGTTCAGTCAAAGAAACTGTAACCGGTATAGTAGTACCGCATGCCGGATTTATCTATTCCGGGCCTGTGGCTGGGGCGGTCTATTCGTCGATTAAATTTCCGCATACTTTCGTTTTGCTCGGTCCTAACCACACAGGCCTGGGCCCTGGAATTTCGCTGATGGATGACTGCGAATGGGAAATCCCGGTCTGCACCTTCGAGATCGACAGAAAACTGGCAGGGAAGATCATCGTCAATTCGCCTCAGGTCACAAGAGACGGGCAGGCGCATATGTTTGAACACTCACTT
>JBAIXS010000253.1:0-2489 GCA_037916395.1 Candidatus Sulfobium mesophilum | reverse complement strand
TTACCCAGGGTTGCACGGTCTATAGACACGTTTGATCCGATTTCCACGTCATCTTCTATAACGACGCCACCCACCTGCGGTATCTTATAATGGACCCCGTTTTCGAAAACGTACCCGAAACCGTCAGACCCGATCACTGTGCCGGAATGCACTATGACCCGGTCTCCAATTGAAACTCTTTCTCTAATCGTCGCGTTTGGGTAGATAATGCAGTTACTGCCTATCTTGGATCCCTCACCAATGAAAACTCCCTGTGAAATTACAGAACCACTGCCTATACTCACATTTTCTTCCACATAAGCAAAAGAAGATATGACCACGCCCCCACCGATTATCGCCCTGTCTGAAACATACGCCTTATCACTAATCCCGGGTTCTGGGGATACCCTGGGATAGAAATATTCAATGGCTTTGGCGAATGCATAGTGCGGGTTCTTTACTATCAGCTGGGCTGCACTTATCCCCTCAAACGGCTTTCTGGCAATGACACATGAGGCCTCAGTCTTAAGGAGGGTTGGCATCAGCTTCTCCGATGATGCAAAGGTTATGTCTCCCTTCTTCGCATCTTCGATGCCCGCAACTCCTGAGATTTCCGTATCAGGGTCGCCTATAATCGTCCCTTTGGCTAACTCAGCAAAATCGCTCAATCTCATGAAAATATCCGCTAATCAGATGTATTTTTAGCATCCTGGCAGCTCAACGGCTGCAATGCACTAAGCCTCCGGCCCCTAGGGGCGGGAGGCTTATAGAAGGGTTGAGGGCAACTTTATTACTTGCTCTTGGCCTTGGACTCATTATATTTTTTTATCACGACATCCGTCAGATTAATGTCTTTTTTGGAGAACAGAACCAGACCGTCAGCGTTTTCAAAAATTATTGTATACCCGCCATCTTCTCCCATTTGATCGACTATCACCCTTATTTCTTTAAGAATCCCTCCGGTGAATTCGCTCTCTTTCTTCTTGACTTCACTTTGGGAATCGCCGACCAGCCGCTGATATTCCCTGAGCAATTTTTCAAGATCCTCTTCCCTTGACTTCTTTGCCTCGGCCGAAAGGACGGAGGACTGCTTCTCGAGGTCTGCCTTCAATTTTTCTATCTCTTTGCCCTTCTCATCCAGTACGGACTGCTTTGACTTAATCAGTGTCTCGAGATTACTTTTGGCTTTCTTGCCGGATTCAGATTCGTTAAGAACCTTCATCAGGTCGACTACGCCCACCTTCACGTCGGCATGTACGATTCCCGCCGCCAATAAAACAAAGGCAGCCACCAATGACAACACTTTTCTAAAAGTCTTTCCAGCCATTCTTCTTCTCCTTTTCTTTTTAGAAAAAGCTCCCGAAAGCAAATTCGAACTTGCCGGAACTTTCCCCTGGTTTTTTCTGAATATTATATCCCCATTCAATTCTGATGGGGCCCATCGGCGAAATCCACCTGACCCCTGTGCCGGTCGTATATCTTAACTTTCCGAAATCATTAAAATCTTCATAAGAGTTTCCTGCATCAAAAAAAACTACGCCCTTCAGTCTCATTTCAGGAAGAATGGGGAAGACATACTCTGTATTAAATATCAACTCTGTCGTGCCTCCTATCGGATCGCCGGTTCCCGGGTCTTTTGGCCCTGCTTCGCCGAATCCCAGTCCTCTCACTGTATAAATTCCGCCTACATAGAACCTTTCATAAAGAGGTACCTCTTTATCAAAAAGCCCCCTTGAATAACCGAAACGGCCCCGAAGCATTATGGATGTCGGTCCTATGGGGAAGTACCATGCTGAATCCACGGCCGTTTTAACAAAATAGTTATCGCCGCCTATTCCGGCGTATGTCACAAAAAGAGAGTTCCTTGATCCCCGGGATGGGTCCAGGTAATTGTCCCGAGAATCTCTCGTGATGGCCGGCGTAATGCTGCTCGTTGATTTAGTGCCTGCCTGATCGAGTATTACAACCGAAGCGCCTGCCTTAATGTCTGAGATGGTGGCCCTTTCAAAGTTATAAGTAATGTCCGCATTCCAGTATTCTGAAAACCTCTTCCCAAGACCGATAAAAGCGCCATATGCCTTTTTATTGTATTCGGTGAAATCTCGCGTCGTTTTATAAATTCCGGTCGAAAAAGACAGCGGTTTGTCGAGAAACCAGGGATCCCTGAACGTGATTTCATAAAGAGAACTCACTCCTCCGAGCTCACCTTTGATTTTCAAATACTGGCCCTTTCCAAACAAGTTCCCCTGCGTCAGGTCAGCGGTGGCGATGAACTTATCTACCGAACTGTAGCCGCCGCCGACGCTTATGAAGCCAGTGGGCCTTTCCTTGACTCTGATATCGAGGTCTACCACCTTTTCCTCATATTTCGGTTTTGGCACTATGTCGATAGTATCGAAAAACTGCAGGTTGTTGATCCGCTCATAAGTCCTCTTCAGCTTGGAGCCGCTGAAGATCTCGCCTTCATCAAACCTTATTTCCCGCCTGATGACCTGGTCCCTTGTTTTTGT
>JBAIXS010000252.1:0-21307 GCA_037916395.1 Candidatus Sulfobium mesophilum | reverse complement strand
CTTCGGCGTGCGCGACTATGACCCCTGGACTGGTCGGTGGACTGCGCGGGATCCGCTTTTGTTCAAGGGCCGCCAGGTAAATCTTTACGCCTATGTTGGCAACGACCCTGTCAATCTGCTAGACCCCCTTGGTGTCTTTTCTATCGAGGGATCGGCAGATGGGGGGTTGGGAGGCGGGGGGACGCTCTCGATCACAGGCGAAGGCGTCTCCGTCTGTGCAGAATACGGTGTTGGAGTGGGTGCGTCAATTAGCACGAGCATGACCGGCGGCCTTGACCCCAATAGCCTTGCATTTGTGGGGAAGTTAGAGGGTAAGCTCAAAGTAGCGGGTGGGACCCTTGCTAGCTTATCCGCCGAAGGCGAATGGGGAGTATATGGTGCTTTATTAAGCGAGTGTAGGAAATTTCGCGCAAAGGCGGAGCTTTGCCTCGCAGGTGCTTGCGGAAACTGGGGCACAGAAGAAGAAAAATTTCGCGACAAGGAAGACCTTAAGGCCATGGCTAATTGGGCATCTCCAGAAAACTTAAGTGCCGAGTGGGACACGGAGGGAAAATTTGTCGGAAGACTTTGCCAGCAGTTGAAATGGTAAGGCGCGGCAGTTAAAGTGTCACCTATTAAAGGCTCTAGGCATCGGGGGAGGAAATCCCTCAGGGAGGATGCCATGGCAACCCATGGAAGAACACTTTTCTTACTCTTCATTTGCCTGCTCTTTTGTTTTATCGCTCCTTTTGGTGCCGAGCAGTATGATCTGACCACCAATGTGGTCCCCTCACAGGGGGGGCACTGTGCGTCCTGATTGTTCAGAAGGATGCTGATACAACAGTGGCTGTAACAAACGCCCTCGATGAAAGGGTTACAGCGAGTAATACCATATGTACCTTTGATATAGTTGCTACATCCAATACCTACGGACTGGTCGGTGTTGATGACACCAACCTCGATGAGATTCAAGGTCGGGTTTTTTAGCTGGCTTTCGCCGAAGATTTCTTTCGGTATTTAATACCAGAGCAAGAAGGCTCAATAATCTGCCTCATGTGCCGTCTTGGGTCAAAGAGGATAAGACCTACTTAGGCTTCGTGACAAACTCAACAGGTATCGCTGATCGCAACTCGCGTTTAGTACTGTGAGAAATAAGGGTGCCTCTGATTCAGTCCCAATGTTTGTAGACAGATTTGAAATAAATCAAAGCAGCCGTTTTGTAACAGCGTCCTTCTTTAGCGTTGACAGTAAATAAGCCGCTATATACAATCACCTTATATGGCAAAGGGCATAACAGCAGCGGGCATTTTTGAACAGGCACTGACAAAGCCGGAAAAGAAGGTCCTCAAGCGTCTGGACACGCCGGATAAAATCCAGCTTTTCCTCGACGGCCTTTCTTATGCTGCCGAAACAGTCTATCGTGCGCCCCTGAGAGTCCTGCGGGAGCAAACCTGCCAGTGCTTCGACGGAGCTGTCTTCGGGGCGGCGATGCTGCAACGTCTGCGATACCCTGCCTTGATCCTCAATCTGCTTCCAAATGATCGCGACGACGATCATGTGCTGGCCCTTTTTAAGCGGGACGGTCACTGGGGAGCGATTGCAAAATCCAATTTCGCAGGGCTTCGGTTTCGCGAACCTGTCTATAGAGACCTTCGGGAACTCGTTATGTCGTACTTTGAACAATACTACAATCTGCACCGCGAAAAAACACTTCGCGGCTATACTTACCCCCTTGCGCTAAAGACCTTCGACCGTCAGCAGTGGATGACAGTGGATGACACTATGGAGTTAATCGCAGAGCGGCTGGACAGCATTCGCCGCGTGCGGCTCCTGACGCGGCCTATGATTAAGAGCCTTTCTTTACTCGACGAACGCTCCTGCAAAGCAGGTCTTTACGGCGCCAACATGGCGGGTTTATCAGTGCCGCCTAGAAAGAAACGCTGAACCAATACTCAATAATTTATGCACTAAATTTCGTGATATGATGTCCATATGAAATGGATTACCCGTGAGCGCGTTAAAGTGGACCGTGTCGCCTGTCCCTGGCTCATCAGGAAGTTTATTGACAAGGACGCCGAGTTTAATTTCGTGCCTGCCGATAAGGTGATGCAGGAAGCTGCGCGTCTGGATGCAATCCCGTTCGATGTTCCTGGAGTGGAGCTGGGTCATCACGGCAAGGAATGCTCTTTTGAAACGATGGTAAGAAAATATGACCTGGCCGGTGATCCGGCACTCGCCTTGCTCGCCAGAATCGTAAACGGGGCTGATACGGACAACACCCTTTATAATCAGCCCGAAGGCCCGGGGCTCAAGGCTATTGCAGAGGGGTTTCGCCATCTCGGGCTCAAAGACGACCACGAAATCAACGCCGCTGAATGGATTGTCTACGACGCGCTATATGCATACTGCCGTGAAAAGGTGAAGCAGGGCAAACCTGATGGCGGCGCCAAATAATAGCCCTCATAAGCCCGCCCCTCATTGAACACTCCGGCCTTAAGCAGTGACAGCCGTCTTCTTTTCATAACCAGAGGGTTTCGTTTGTTTGCTTACGGATTCCTATCCGTTGTGCTGATGATCTATCTAACGAGTCTTGGCCTAACTGAAAAGCAGATAGGCCTGCTTTTCAGCCTTACCCTCATCGGCGACACCATAATTTCTCTATGGCTAACTACAGCGGCAGACCGGAGAGGCAGAAAGCGAATGCTTATCGCAGGATCCGTCCTCATGCTCTTTGCGGGGATTTTTTTCGGACTTACGGATAATTTTCTGCTTCTCCTTTTAGCTGCAACTATCGGGGTCATCAGCCCGAGCGGCTACGAAGTCGGCCCTTTTCTTTCAATTGAACAGGCAGCTTTGTCGCATATAGTACCCGACGAAAAGCGCACGCATATATTCGCCTGGTACAACCTGCTTGGGTCTTTTGCGACAGCCCTGGGCTCCCTGTTTGGCGGAGGCCTGGCTCAGTCTCTTCAGCACTTTGGGGCTACACCGCTTGGAAGTTACCGAATCATTATTTATGTTTATGCAGCAGCCGGCGCGATGCTCGGGTTACTATTCTCGCGTCTTTCGCACCGCATAGAAGTATCGAATCAGTCAGTCGCAAAGGAAGAGTTGTTTCTTGGCCTTCATAAGTCAAGGCGTATTGTCTTTAAGTTATCTGCCCTATTTTCACTTGACGCCTTTGCTGGCGGTTTCATCCTGCAAAGTGTGGTTGCCTACTGGTTTCATGTCCGCTTCCATGTGCAACCGGCCGTTTTGGGAGTTATTTTCTTTGGAGCGAATATCATGGCCGGCCTGTCAGCCCTGACCGCTGCGCGAGTCGCCTCTCATATAGGCCTGATAAAGACAATGGTTTATACGCATATCCCTTCAAATATATTGCTGATATGCGTTCCCCTTATGCCGAACCTGCCACTGGCGGTTGCTCTGCTTCTCCTGAGGTTCAGCATATCCCAGATGGATGTCCCCACCCGTCAGTCTTACACTATGGCGGTTGTAAGCCCGGATGAACGTTCGGCGGCAGCCGGCATCACGGGGATCGCGCGCACTACGGGCGCGTCTCTTTCGCCGGCAATCACCGGCCCTCTCCTTGCCCAACCGTCACTGCTAAGTATGCCGTTTTTTCTGGCAGGGGGTCTAAAGATTGTTTACGACCTGCTTCTTTACCGCAGCTTTAGCATACTGAAACCTCCAGAAGAAAAATAGCGGGAAGGCCGAAATTCAGTGACTGGCCTTCTCCTCTAAAATGAAGTATCCTAATAACAGGAGGTCTCACACATGAAGCACAGGCATGAATATGAAGCTGTTTATCACCCCAACCTTTCTGCTGAAGCAAAGAATATCGGCATTAAGGCGGTAGAGATGAGAAGATGCACGGCCTGTCAGAAGGAAATGCCTTTTATCATGATCAAGAAGGAATGGTTCCCCCTTTTTGAGGACCCGGAGGCAGGTGACCAGGGGATACTGCTCGCTTAAGCGCTTGTAATGCCTTGGGATGCATAATTTTCTGCCGTCATTGAGATGGTACTGGATGATGAACTATTGCACGCTATTGCCCCTGCACAGAAATCATCTTATCCGTCTTTTTACTCACGTATTCAATTAATTTATAATTATGAATATGGCTAAAGATTATTCCTCATTTCCCTCCATTGGTATTGCAGCCTATTCCGATTTCTACTCCACACCGAAGCCGATGGTCTGGGGAGATTATTGGTTTAAGGAAAACTTATCGAGGGAGTTTGCATCTCTGGGTTATCCCGTGGATCACTCAAACCCGAAGATCCTCCTTCACCTCTTTGGAGAACCGCTTCGGACCTTGCCTGGAGGGTCCCATAACATACTTTGGATTCACAGCCATCCCGACTGGGTCACGCCCGATTTGCTGTCACATTATAATAAGATTTTCTGCATATCGCACCCTTTCGTGAACAAAATAAGAAAGATGGGTTTTGAGGCACAATTTTTAATGATTCCCACAAGCATGCTTCCGGCAAATGGGAAAAAAGTCTACGACATCGTCTTTGTGGGGAACACAAAAAATAATATGATAAGAAAGATTATAAGAGATATGGGCTTCCCTCCCTATAACATTAAAATATGGGGCTGGGGCTGGAAGGGGCTGATACCTGATAAATGGTATGGCGGCGAATATTACGAAAATTCCCTTCTTAACAGACTCTATTCGTCAGCCAGGGTCGTCCTCAACGATCATCATGATGACATGCAGCGGGAAGGCTTCATCAACCCCAGGGTCTTAGACGTCCTGGCCAGCGGAGGGTTTGTGATTTCTGACGCCGTTGCCGGCATGGATGAATTACTTGACCGCAGTGTGGCGACATACCATACACCGCAAGAACTGTCATCAATGATCGATAGGTATATTGAAGACACCGCTGTCCGGGAAATCATGACAGCCAAAGGACAGAAGATAGCACAGGGGTACAGTTATCGCGCCGCCTGTCTGGAAATTCTAAGACATATAGAGTCGATTCTTGATAAATTAAGCATATGAAAAACGCAAAAGATCAGATAAAAACTGCCGCCATCATAATCATCGGCAACGAGATACTTTCCGGAAAGGTCCAGGACTCTAACTCCTTCTTGCTTGCCTCTGAATTAAGGGCTCTGGGCGTTAGCTTAATGCGTATATCCGTCATCCCTGACGATATCATGACAATCGGCAGCGAAGTCTTCTCTTTCTCAAAAAATTTCGATTATGTCTTTACCTCTGGCGGCGTTGGACCTACGCACGATGATGTTACCGCCGCCGGCATTGCTCAGGGCTTCGGGGTAAAGCTCATAAGACACCCGGTCCTCGAAGAGAAATTCCGGCAAAGATATGGGGAGTCATGTAATGAGGCTGTCCTTAAGATGGCGGAAGTGCCGGAAGGGGCTGAACTGATCGATTTTGGCAATTCGCGCTTTCCCTTAGTTGTGTTCAGAAACATTTATATCTTTCCCGGCATCCCCAAATATCTAAGAGAAAAATTCAGGCTCATAAAGGAAAGATTCCGCTGCCCCGCCCTTTATTTAAAGAAACTGTATCTGGATGCCGAGGAAGCCGACATCGCAGCTGCGCTGAACATAGCTGTTTCCGAAAATAAGGAAGTAAGTTTCGGCTCTTATCCGATTCTTGACAACCCTGAATACAAAATTATTGTCACCGTTGAGTGCCGATCCGAGAATTTTCTGAGCAAGGCGGTCAGACAACTGCTTGGGAGCCTGCCGGCGCAAATAATAGTAAGGGTGGAGTAAATATTTTGGGACGCAAGAGGATATTGGGAAAAACAACGGATATCATCACAGGCCGTCAAATCACAGATACCGACGATGAGCGATATAGACAGAAACTTGCCCGCTCACTCATCGAACTCAGGGGCTACGAAAAAGGGGATATTGAGCCGAGGCGACGCATAGAGATGCTGATCGAAGGTAAGAAGGTCTTTTCGCTGATCGATTTTGTTGTCAGTGCCGGGCGGACGAAATTTATGGTAATCAAGTATGGACCGGGTTCCCTTGTAACGAGGGAAAGGCCTGCGCTTGCGGCTGCAAGGATACTTGATACTTATCAAATACCTGTCACTGTCGTGACAAACGGCGAAGACGCCGAGATTCTTGACACTTACTCCGGCGACGTTATAGCAACAGGAATAGATGGCATACCGGATAAGGCATCTGCGCTTAAGAAGCTGAAAAGCATGACGCTCCATCAACTTCCGCCTGAGCAGGCAGAGACCGAAAAGCGGATCATCTCCGCATACGATTATCTGGAACATTCGCTAGAATGCGATGATGATTGGTGCGAGGCAGAACCGGGAGATGACAGATAACTCCCCCTTGCCCCCTCTTAGCTTAAGAGGGGGGTGGGGGTGTTACTCTGGTTAAACCGCCTGCAATTTAGGAATCAGAGGCGTCTTTCCCTCGTTAAGTATGTCGCCCTTTATTCCTATAACGACCTCACTGTAAGGTATCTCTTTTCCGGACTTCTGGATCGCCTGCTTTGTGATATAGGCCAGTCCGCCACAGCAGGGCACTTCCATCCGGACAACAGTAACACTGTTAATCGAGTTTAGTTTGAACATCTCGGTAAGTTTGTCGAAGTAGAACTGAGCATCGTCGAGCTTTGGACAGGCTATCACAACCTTCCGGCCTTTAATAAACCGGCCATGAAAGTTAATGGCAGAAAAAGCCGCGCAATCCGCTGCCATCAGAAGATCTGCGTTGTTGAAATACGGCGCTTCAGTGGCAACGAGCTTAAGCTGTATAGGCCAGTTCGTTAATTCCGGCTTCATCTCGGCGACCGCGTGCCGGGAAACCTCCTTATCCGTGAAATCGACAGGCCTCGTGCTGGGACAGCCGCAGGGCTCCTGTTTCTTTTTCATGGCGTGCACATGTGCTTCAGTCGCCGCCTCATCGAATGGGGCGGACTCCCGCTGGACTATCGTGAGCGCGCCTGTCGGGCAGCCGCCTATGCAGGCCCCCAGCCCATCGCAGTATAATTCCTTCACAAGTTTAGCCTTTCCGCCAACGATCTGAAGAGCAGCCTCTGCGCAGTCGACAACACAATTGCCGCAGCCGTTACATTTATCCTCATCGATATTAATGATATTTCTTATTGCCATCTCAACAATCCTCCTCAAATATTTTATGATATTTCAAGTATATTTTATCCAACGGCATCATTCCATGATTTAGATCATCTTTATTATCTACGGTATTGACAGCCTCTCACATGCTATAATTAAGTAAATTTTTCATCATGAAGACCCGAAAGGAACTGCCATGAAGTCGTGCTATTTCTGTCAGGAAACCGACGACCTTGAAGATTGGGTACATCCGGAGACCGGAATAAGATTTTTTTTCTGTAGTGACTGCTTCAGGACCATAGTAGGCGTATGCGCTGAATGTAGTAACATTCTGAGCAAACTTGACCCCATAGGAGTCAACGAAGAAGGCAAGAGGATATGCTACAAGTGCAGCGCAGCTCACGATATGGCAGAAGACGATATTTAGATGCTGAGGCTTCGTTAACGGCCAAGTGTGGTATAAGGAGATTTCCATGCCTGAGATCAGTGAAGAAGAAAAATCCCATCTTATAGATACCTCTTTTGAAGTGGACAGGGTCTACCTAAGGGCACTTGACGATCTTAGAGAGGAGCTTACCGGGCAGGGGCTCGACATCGATTCAGGTGAGGGTCGAAAGATCTTTATCCGTGCCGTCCGCAGACTGAACGAGAGATTTATTTAGATCATGCGTTGCAGGCATCCCCTTTCTTTTCACCCCGGCATCATCGCCAACATACCTGACGGTGAAAATTCTGAAAAGTCCCGACTGCCCGACGTTCTTACTGACTGCCTCACGGGGCATGAAATCCCCTTTTCCAACAAGGACAACATAAGACAGAAGACTTTGAAGGTCCTGCTTGACGAAAAAGGGTACTCGAAAGAGGATTTCGCCATAGATATGGAGATAAAGTTTCATGTGGAGACCCGGCAAGTCACCTCCACTGTAGATATATCTATCGTCCTGGGTGGGATAACCTCTATGGTATGGAAATGTGCCTCTGGTTCCCTCGTCTCGCGCGAGAGACAGATTCTTTCTGCAGCAAGACTTCTTGAGGGATATATAGTACCTTTTGCGGCAGTCACAAACGGACTTGACATTGAATTTCTCGATGCCGTCACCGGCAATATAATCGGCTGCGGCATTTCATCGATACCCTCGAAAGAGGAACTGCTCAAAAACCTGAGGGTCCTTACCCTTAAGCCCGTAAACAAAAAAAAACTTGCGATTGAACAGAGAATCCTTTTCACCTATGACTCCATCAGCTGTCCTGCTGCCTGTGATGGCAGCGCGAACCGGGGAGGCAGCATTTGCTGAAAATCTTCAGAAAATCACCGTTATTACTGCTATAATAGTTTACCCGGAGCCGGGGGGACATCGTTAATATCCCTTGACGGGCGGGGCCTTTTAAATGGAAATTAAGGTCGGCAGCTTAATTGTAAAATATCTTGAACGGCTCGGGACAGAATACGTCTTCGGCATCCCGGGTGCTCATATACTTCCAGTCTATAACGCTCTATACGATTCCCGGATTAAGACTGTCCTTGCCAAACACGAACAGGGCGCTTCCTTTATGGCAGACGGCTATGCGAGGCAGTCGGGAAAAACAGGTGTATGCATAGCAACAGCCGGGCCGGGGGCCACAAACCTGGTGACGGGTCTCGCAAACGCCTATATGGACAGGCTCCCGGTTCTTGCAATCACCGGGGAAACGCCCACTTACTCCTTCGGCAAGGGAGCTTTGCAGGAAAGTACCGGTGAAGGTTCCTCTATCAGCCAGTCCGACATTTTCAGAGGGATCACGAGATATAACACTATAGTACAGCGTACAGACTACCTGCTGAATGTTCTCAGAAATGTTACCTCAATCCTCATATCGAGAAATCCCGGTCCTGTGCTTTTGAGTTTCCCATATAACGTACTGAAAGAGACTGTGGATGATACATTGCTTGACAATATTGTCTTCTCCGGCAGTAGTTTACAACCCGGAGAAGACGCCGTCCCCCTGGAAGAAATATTTTCGGTTCTTAATTCTTCTACCCATCCTGTCGTTCTCGCCGGCTATGGAAGCGTTGTTTCCAAGGCGGAGGATTCAATAGCCCGTTTCTGTGCAAAAGCCAATATCCCGGTTGCAACCAGTCTGAAGGCGAGGGGGATAATCCCTGAGACATCCAAACTTTCACTGGGGGTGCTGGGTATCACTTCCAGTGAGACCGCATTCCGCTATATCGCCGAAAAAGCCGATGTCGTCATCATATCCGGCGCGAGCTTTGGCGAGAGGACCAGCTATAACTGGAACAGCGGTCTTCTGGAAGGGAAAAAGATAATCCAGATTGACAATGACGAGATGCAGCTCAATAAAGTGTTTACAGCCGACTTTGCATTAAACTGCGACGTAAAAAAATTCTTTGATCTGCTTTCGGAACGTCTTGACCGGGAAAACCTGGAGTTAAAAAACCTTGAGGACGCCGTTCAGTATAAGACCAAATATTGCAACCATATTGCCAAAGACAACGAGTTCCTTCTAGTGAGCAGATTTCTTTCACTCCTTAATGACCACTTCGACAGCGACGTACTGATCTTTGACGACAATATCATTTATATGCAGCGCTTCTGTCATATATCCAAAAGCCGCAGTTATTTTCCGAATTCCGGGTTGTCTTCTCTTGGGCATGCTCTTCCTGCGGCGATTGGCGCAAAACTCGCCTCTGAAAAACCGGTTATCGCACTGCTTGGGGACGGCGGATTTCAGATGTGTTGTATGGAGTTGATGACGGCGGTCAATTACAACATACCTGTGACAGTAGTTCTCCTGAACAACTCGTCTCTGGGACTCGTGAGAAAAAACCAGTTTTATAACTACGACGGCCGGTTCATCGCCAGTGAATTCATAAACCCTGATTACAAAAAACTCGCGGAGTCGTTCGGGATCAATTACTATATGATAGCAACGGAATCCGCTGCCCGGGACGTATTCGGAAAAATCGACTTCAGGGCAGGCATAAATCTTGTCGAAGTTATGCTGAATAAAGACGAATTCCCCAATTACTCATCCGGGAGATGAGACGTTTCGTTGAAGACGAAAATGCATTCAGAAGTTTGAATCGTTTTTTTTCTCTTTATAAGAACATCCCGGCAATAGCCGCTCGCTGCCGGACCTTTCATGCTACGTATTCTCCGGATGGAGGGAAAACGACAGATTACGCCGAGCAAGTCAGACCGTTTTATGAGGAGGCATTCGGCATTCTTGAAAATGACGCCTCCGAGAAAGGCTACAGCGACGATATTCTTCAGCTTCAGAGAGACCTTTACAAAGAATTCGAGCATATTCTCTCTCTGTCCGTCACTGACGTCAGACATCACTTCATTATTGTAATCCCGGTAGCAGACAGACCTCTTATGCTGAGGAATTGTCTGCTAAGCATTGTTAGGCAGTGCCATTTCTTCTCTTACGGAGAGTCCTCCTTAGAAGCCGGATCCCTTTTTCGAAAAATCAGCGTCTTTGTTTTCGATGATAGCTCAGACGATGCAAACAGCGTCAATATCAGAGAGATCTGCGAGGAAACCACCGCCGCCGGTGTCAGCACTTTTTATGTGGGCATTGACCAGCAGACGGAAGTCCTGAGAAGGATCCCCCTCTCGCTTCGCGGAAAACTTAAAGGACTCGTGGGTGATCTTGACAGCGGTCCTGGCACGCATAAAGGCGCTTCACTCACAAGGAATATCGCCTCCTTCTACATTCATTCCCGTCTCCCTGAATTAGGACACAATACACTAATATGGTTCATCGACAGTGACGAGGAGTTCGCGGTAAAGATTAGAAGAGGCGGAGACTTCTCAGCTATTCCTTTCATAAATTACTTCTACTGGCTGGACAGGATATTTACCGAGTCCGATCTGGAGGTGGTCACAGGGAAGGTCGTTGGAGACCCGCCGGTCACGCCCGCGGTCATGATTAACTCTTTTCTTGACGATATGATATATTTCCTGGAGCAGACAGCTGCGGCAGACCCGGAGGCGGGGTGCATCTTTCACGCCAGTGAGACCTTCAATACTTTTTCTGCCGATTATCACGACATGGCGGCGTTGTTTGGCTACTACCAGTCCGCCTCGCCCAGGAGATACTCATGCGGCTTGCCGGGAGAACATTCAGTTCTGAGCTGTTTCCGTGATTTTTCTGAGCTGACAAATGGATTTTTCTATGGTCTGCATCCCACTCGCACACAATTCTTCTCTCACAGGAGCAGCTTCAACAAAACAGAGAATGCACGCACGGTATACACAGGCAACTATATTATGACCCCGGCCGGCCTCCGCCACTTCATACCATTTGCTGCCCTGGGTTTGAGAATGGCAGGACCAACCTTCGGCCGCCTGCTGCGGAGAATCCTTAAGGATAAATTCGTTTCTGCGAATCTCCCTCTGCTTCACGGACGGACAAACAGCGAGAAACATATAACCGAGTTCCGAAGCGGCGTGGTGAAGGAGAGGGGATTGCTCGACCTTTCAGAGGAATTCCTGAGACAGTTCTGGGGCGACGTAATGTTGTTTTCGGCCGAGGCACTTTCTGAAGACGGCTACCCGGAAAAAATCTTCACGCCCTCTGAGATTTCTGCCGCCGTGGGAAAGGTGCAAAACAATATTTGGCAAATATATAGAGAACACCAAACGGTGACAGCCGAAAAGGTGTCCGGTGTTCATCAACTTTTATCGGACCCATCAGCTTGGTGGAACGTCAGGCAGGACACGATATCCTCAGTTGCCGGCCTAAAGACTTTCCTCGGTCTCGTCGAAACAAACTTTGGCCGCTCATCTAAAGTTGTGAAGACAATAGCCGGCCAAATCTCAGAAGGATCCTGGACAAAAAAGATTATAACTGCACTAAGCGCCTATTATGAAGATAGCCGTACGTGGAATGACCTGCTCAAAGTATTTTGAATTCATTTTTTCAGGACCTGGAAAAGATTGTTGTAGTCGTCCGTCCATAGGCGAAGTTCCGGCCTTTCATCAAGCCTTGCCGAGACCTTCCTGATAGCAGGAGAATCGATGGGAGAAGCGCTTATCAGGACCCAATCGGCACTATAGATATCCTTATCGCTATCTCCGTCGCTGCTGACAAGTACAGCGTGTTTGCCTGATGCCCTGCCCAGTTTCTCAACAACGGGAGCAAGGGCAAGATGAGAGTTGGTAATATGAAGCGCCAGTATCCCGGTAGGTTTCAGATGTTTAAAGTACAATTCAAAGGCCTGCTTGGTCAAAAGATGAACCGGAATAGAGTCGCCTGAAAAAGCATCAACGGCAAGAAGATCATAGTGCTGGGCGGGTTCGCGCTCAAGGGACAGCCGGGCATCGCCCTGCACCACTTCAACCTTACCACGGCACTCCGAAAGATAAGTAAAGTACTGTCTTGCGAGCCTTTCCACCAAAGGATTTATTTCATAAAAACGCACGGTATCACCTTGCTGTGCGTAGGCCGCAAGGGAGCCCGCACCCAATCCTATAACACCCACCTTAACTGAAGACCTGCGTACATATTTCATTGCCAGCCCGATGCCGGATGACGGCGCATAATATGAGACTGCCTCCAGGCTTCTCCGGGGGGAGGTAAATTGCACTCCATGGGTAATAGTGCCATGAACCATTGTGCGACTTTCCTCCTCAGTCCCTTTGTCATATTCCATTACGCGCAGCCCTCCGTAGAAATCTCTCTCCATTACAAGGCTGGACCCGAAAAACGAATTTATATAGTATCCGCAGGCTCCGACCACCGCCAGGACCAGAAGGGATCCGATCAGGTCGCTCAGCCACCATTGCCTGAAGTTGACAAACAGCAATAAAACGGCGCAGGCAGCAAGGCCTACGGGCAATTCGAAATAACCGGGAAATACTTTCGGCGCGACAAGACCGATCAGGATACCCCCCAGCGCACCTCCCAGCGAGAGCATCAGATAAAAAGATGTAAGGTATTGTGGCGCAGGTTTGCGTTTTGCCAGCTCGCCGTGACAGAACATACAGCATGCGAAAAGTCCTGCGCAAAAAACGGTTATAACCAATTTAAGGCTGGTGTGCGAGTTCCATTTTGCAAGCCCGTAAGACATGCCGCCAAGCGCCAGCATTAGCAGCCATACATACCAGTTTCTGCGATATATATTATCGTAGTCAAAACAGAAGATGAAACTCAGCAAATAAAGACTCAGAGGAAGGATCCACAGGAAAGGGATCGACGTTACATTCTGGGTAAGGTGGTTTGTCACCGAAAGAAGCAAAACAGATGAAGTGCAGGCCAGAAGGACCCATAATAACTGCTCCTTCAAAGATGGGGACTTCATCAGATTGTCCGGGGCTATCATGGTATCAGGAACAGCTGACAATTCCTCGCCTCTCGCCTTGACGCTATAAAACGCAGCCGCGATTGCCAGCGCGCCAAACGCCGCATACGCGCCTGACCAGAAAAGAGATTGCCAGTGCAAAGTCACGTTGGGTTCAATGAGAAACGGATACGCAAGCAAGCCAAGTAGTGACGCAAGATTGGAAAGGGCAAAGAGCCTGTACGGAAGCGCCAAATTGTAACTCCTGGTATACCAGGCCTGAATAAGAGGGCTTGTGCTGGAGAGAAGAAAATAAGGCAAACCGACAGAGATCGACAGGAGAGACAATATATGCAGTATAGGGTCTTCACCTCCCGCCGGCTTCCAGTCGGGCGCAGGCACAACCGGTAAAAAAGCCAGACTCGCCAGAAGAAGCATGCCGTGCAGAAGCGTCTGGGTTTTTGGTTTGAGGAAGCGGACTAAGTAATGCGCATAAATATATCCTCCCAGCAGGCCGGCCTGAAAAAAAAGCATGCATGTGATCCAGACTGAGGCAGAGCCGCCGAACCACGGAAGGATCATTTTTGCTATCATCGGCTGGATCTGAAACAAAAGAAAGGCGCTCAAAAATATCGTTGCTGCATATATCGCCATTTTAATTTATGCCTCGTGCAAAAATCTTTGATCTTGCGGGAAACCGCCATTATTATATCAGTAGTTCGCAGGATTATGGTACGCTCTGCTCAGATCAGCGGCATTACCGCCGCATCGCGAGATAATATTCAGACTCAAGAAAATTTCTGATACAGATGTCGATATCTTTGAAACATTCTCTGTATTCCCGGAGGCTGCAGCCATACGGATCGGATATTTTGTTGCGCCCTTTTAAAGCGCCCGAGAATTCGGCAAGATTTAGGGTCTTTGAATCGGCCGACACATCAATTTCAAGTATCTGTTCAACATGATAAGGCTCCATGCACAAAATAATGCCGCTTGCCCTGATTGCCTCTTCGCCTATCATTCGAGCCCTGTGACCTGATATGTCTATGCCGTTTTCACCGGCAGCAATGACTGCGAATTCCGTAGCCGGATTGCCGGTCTGAGCATGTGTGCCGGCGGAAGAAACACTCGCCCCCGGAATTTTCTTCAGCAGGGCCCGAAAGATCCCCTCCGCCATCGGGCTCCTGCAAATATTGCCGGTGCATACAACTAAAATGTTCTTGGGTTTTTCAATCGATTTCATCATATGCTCACACTAATTTGTGCGGGGATGCATTCGAGCGGTTTCAGCGGCGCGTATTGCTCGCCGCAGGCGAGCGCGCCGGTGCCTCGGAGCGAAGCGAGAATGAGAGAGAATCCCGTCTCCGCACAAATGCACGCCTTCTTAATAGTAAATCGGGAAACCTATGCCATTTGTAAATGTAGCATAAGGGAAGTTATAATAACAAAATTCCTGAAGTTCCAATTTTTTGCTTCGATGACCAATATTAATAAATCCTCAGAGAGATTAGGCCTCGATGACAGTTTCAGTTTTGGCTGCAGCTCGGACCTGGAATGCTTCAACAGGTGCTGCAGGGACATAAACCTCTTTCTGACGCCCTATGACATTCTACGAATCAGGAGGCGACTGGGCATAACGTCCGGCGAGTTCCTTAGCATATATACTTTCCCCCTCTTTCCAAAGGAGATAGGGCATCCTGTCATACTGCTTAAGATGATCCCTGATGAAACCAAGAACTGTCCTTTCGTCGGCGAAAAAGGCTGCCTTATCTATGATGACAGACCCTGGTCCTGCAGAAGTTTTCCCCTTGAACCTGTCGCCGACAGTCAGCCCCCTCAATTCAGCATTGTCCAAAGAGACTTTTGCCTGGGTTTTGACAAGGGCAAGGCAACCCATACGGTTAAAAAGTGGCGTGACACGCAAAATGTCTCATTCTATGAAGAAATGAACGAAGAGTGGAAAATGGTGACGCACCATGAAAAATTCGGAACAAAGAACCTTCTGGAGGGACAGGACAGGGATATTTTTTTCATAGGCAGTTATAACATTGACGCTTTCAGGGATCTTGTTTTCAAGGGAGATTTTCTGAGATATTTCGATATTGAAAAAACTGCACTTAAGAGCATTAAGTCCAATGATTCGGAACTGATTCGGTTCGCCTTTAAGTGGCTCAGGTGTGTACTTTTCAATGAAGAGACGTTAAGGAGAAAGTGAGGCAATATTCTTTGAGCAAAATATCGGGGTGATTTGTTATCATAAATAAATAAATTTGTTTGTAAAGTGCCGCCCGATTGATGAGCTGTGACACGCGGCTTATAAACAACTTTTTTCTGGAAACATTTCTAAAAGGAGAAAGAGAGATGGCGCAAGTTATGGAAGATAGGGCAGTATGTCCGCATTGCGGACATAAACTAAATAAATGGAGTACCCCAACATTTAATTTTTCTGACGGTCTGGGCTGGTGCAGCAGTTTTTTATATGTATGTTTCAACGACGACTGCCAGCATTTCAAAAACAGCTGGAAACACATGTATGAAACTTACGGCCAGGAAATGGGCTACCGCTATATGCTTCATCCGGATTCCGGCGAATCTTCGAGCCTTCCCTGCGGCAGTAAAGAGGCGATGAAGGGTGACATTATCGACGAGATACGCGAGGAGCAGGAGGCGAAGGAGTTGGAGGCGAGGAAAAAGGCATTCCAGTCCCTGACAGATTGCTATATCGCCAAAGATATAGATTCAATACTTAAGGTGCTGACTGACGAGGACGGTTTTGGAAGCGTGAGATTAAAGGCAGCGCAGCACCTCGGCGAGCTGGGCGACCTGCGCGCCATAGAACCTTTAGCGAACCATAAGTTTACGAATGAAGTCATCCAAAAACAGGTCGATGAGTCGATCCAGAAGATTCACAAAAAGAATTTCACGATGGAATGTCCATACTGCGCCGAAATCATAAAGATAAGAGCCAAAGTCTGTAAGCACTGCGGCAAAGAACTTATTGCATGATGAGAAAATGCTGGGCGGGAGCTACGCGGTGTTTAATTTTTTGTAAATCTTATTCACCGCGTCTGCCGCATTTTCGGCCCGAACAACACCCTCCACATTCCAGGTTCTGATGCCCACAACAGGCTTCCCCATCTGAAGAGCAAAGGCGATCTCAGACAGCGTTCCGTATTCTCCGCCTATAGCGATTACTGCGTCGGCCGCGCGGGCAATAATTACGTTTCGCCCGATGCCCAAACCGGTAGCTATTGGAACATCGACAAAAGGATTGGCTTTTCCTCTATGATCCTGGGGAAGAATCCCGACGGTCAGCCCACCTTCCGCGCTCATACCTTTTGAGGCAGCCTCCATAACACCGCCCAGCCCGCCGCACAAAAGTATCGCTCCCTTCCTGGCCAGAAGGATTCCTACCTCTTCGGCCTCCTTCAATAAAGGCTTTTCCACCTTTCTTCCGCCTATAACGGCTATCAGATTCTTTTCTGCCATTGATATTTAATTCCCCCTATGCTTAAGTGATGAAATAATCCCTGACCTTCTCCGGCACATATTGATTTTCCATGTATCATCTTCTATATTTTTTCTTATAGCTAAACTTAAGCATCAGAATGAGT
Organism: Candidatus Sulfobium mesophilum; assembly: GCA_037916395.1. GTDB lineage: Bacteria > Nitrospirota > Thermodesulfovibrionia > Thermodesulfovibrionales > UBA6898 > Sulfobium > Sulfobium mesophilum_A. Next base: position 4,340 of record JBAIXS010000252.1, on the reverse strand, counting down.
AATTGTAGCAGACTGAGGCATGCTTGGACATACTGGAAACCATAAAATCAAGAAGAAGCATTCGGAAATTCAAAAACATTCAGGTGCCTGAAGAATTGCTTGAAAAGATCCTTGAAGCCGGCAGGTGGGCCCCTTCCGGTCTGAACAATCAACCCTGGAGGTTCGCAGTGATTAGAGACGGGGCTATCAGGGGGATGTTTTCGCCGCTTACCCACTATTCGAGCATCATTTCTAGCTCACAGGTCCTCATAGCTGTTTTTCTCGATACCGCTGTCTCTTATGACAGGACTAAAGATGTTCAGGCGATAGGCGCATGCATTCAAAATATGCTTCTTGAGGCGCATTCACTCGGCCTTGGCGCTGTGTGGCTCGGAGAGATTCTAAAAAGCAGGGAACAAATCAGCGAGATTCTGGGGCTTGGAAAAGAGCTTGAACTGATGGCTGTCATCGCCCTGGGATACCCGGCTGAAAGTCCAAAAAACAGTCGAAGAAAGGAATTAAAGAGCCTGATTATCTTTCGGAAATAAAGACTTACGACGTCAAGGTTATTGGTGGTTAGGGAATGACAGTTGCCTTATATTTCTTCCCTTGATAAGAGCCTCTTGCATCGAGATTTTTTTCTATATCATTTAATATCTGATGCCTGTTTCTTCCCCATAGTGGTGCAATCAGGATATCATCCGGCGCAGTAGCGAAGAGCCGCTGAAGCACAATATCAGGAGAAAGTCTTTCAATAAAGTCTGTCAGAAAATCAAGGTATTCCATATACTCAAAGACATGGAAGGGCTCTTTTATATAAAGTTCCGCCATCGGGGTATCTTTCACTACCTGAAGCTGATGAATCTTCAGGAATTCTATGGGTAAAGAGGATAATTCCTCTGCCATCGCCAGCGTTTCTGCCCTGGTCTCGGTGGGAAACCCTGCAATAATATGGGCGCCTATATGGATACCTCTGCCCCTTGTCATCTCCAGTGCGTCAAGGAATGCCTGATAATCATGTCCACGGTTGATAAATTTCAGACTTTTGTTATAAATGGATTGAAGGCCGTACTCTATCAGGATGAAATACTTTGAAGCGAGCGATTCAATCATGTCGAGCTTTTCCGGGTCTATTGCATCAGGTCTCGTACCGATGGCCAGTCCTACAACCGATGGTTCAGCAAGCGCCTCTTTGAATAGGGTTTGAAGTTGCTCCACCGGGGCGTATGTGTTCGTATATGGTTGAAAATACACAAGAAACATATTGGCACCATATCTTTTTTTTACATGAACAATACCGTTTGAGACTTGATTGGCAACCGACAGGGTCGGCCGGCATGAGTTGGGCCTGAAGCTGTCATTATTGCAGTATATACAGCCCCTTACCCCCAGAGTACCGTCCCTGTTAGGGCAGGTAAAGCCGGCATCGACGTTCACCTTGTATACAGTCGCCCCAAATCTTTCTCTCATATATAAGCCAAATGATCTGAATCTTCCCATCTTTAAATTATGCAACTTTTTGTTACTGTTATGTCAAATAGATTTATGAGAGGGCCGAATATGCTTGACAGTTTTTTTCATCTCGGTTATGTTTTAAAGGAGCAAATCTTGAAAAAAGAGGTGCATTATGCTTAGCAAGAGCCGTTTTCTTTGTGTTTTCGTGGCCTTGGCCATATTAATTCCGTCTGTATCCTTTTCAGAGGATGAGGAAATAAAGGATTATAAAGTTACCTCAGGCGATACCCTGTGGTCTATATCAGGCAAAGAACTGAGGGATTCCTTCTTGTGGCCTAAGGTATGGCAGGAAAACCCGGGGATCTCAAATCCGGACAAAATATATCCAGGTCAACACATAAGGATACCTCTCCGGTATATGCAGAAAGAGGTAAGCCCTGAATCTGGCGCTGGTGAGATTACTCAAAAGAAAGAGGTCTCAAAGCCAAAGGCGGTTGGAGAAATATTACAGCCGTCTCCAAGTCTTCGTCCCCTTGTAGATAAAAATGTTCTTATAGCGAGCGGTTTCATAGCTGAAACTGTTCGGGGCGTAGGCAACATTGAGGGCGCACCTGATAGAATTGTATTCGGCAATGACGACATTGTCTATGTAAATATGGCCAAGCCGGTGAATATAGGGGATCGTTTTTACATAATTCGCGACGGTGGACTTGTCAGGCACCCGGTCACGAATAAGAAAATTGGGCATGTGGTGGAAATTCTCGGCATAACCGAGGTTATCCGTTTTGAAGACGGCGATATATCGGCAAAGATTTCAAAAATGTTCAACGATATACATTCGGGAGACTTGCTTTTGCCCTATTATGAAATGAACCCGCTTATGACTACAGGGGATTTCAGGAAGCCTGAAATCAGTGGAGGATATGTAGTAGCTTCTCGCTACAAGCATCTTGGTGACACTAAATTAAATGTAGTTTATGTTGATAAAGGCCTTAGAGATGGTCTGGAAGTAGGCGATATCGTCAGGACGGTGGATATTATCGAAGGGCATAAGATACCCACCGGCGCAATCCAGATGATAGGTTGCCAGGATACAACTTCAACAGCCCTGGTGCTTGAGAATTATTCGGGGCCGATCACAGTAGGCAATTTAATAACTAAACTGCAATAGGGTCAGCAAAGGTCTGGTATAAGCCTGCAGAATCTGTGTCGGAAATCAGGCAGTTGTAAGAACCTTCAGCGCACGCAATCTGCTGGGATGCTTTAATTTTCTCAGCGCCTTGGCCTCAATCTGACGTACCCGCTCGCGTGTAATGGAAAGATGTCTCCCCACTTCTTCAAGTGTATGGTCTCTGTCAACCCCTATGCCGAACCTCATTCTTATCACTTTTTCTTCTTTCGGCGTCAGAGTCTTAAGAATCATGAGTATTTGCTCGGAAATCTCGTTCTTTTCCGCGTCCGAATATGGAGATGGACTGTTTTTGTCTCCAATGAAGTCTTCCAGTTCTGTATCTTCGTCTCCTACCGGCGTCTGAAGCGCAATAGGATCCTGTATCGCCCTGAAAACCTCCTCCACTTTTTTGGTGGGAACAATCAATTTTTTGGCAATTTCCTCATTGCTCGGTTCCCTTCCCAACTGTTGGGTCAATTCCCTGGAAGCCTTCGTCACCCGGTTATAAAACTCCATCATGTGAACAGGGACTCTTATTGTTTTAGTTTGATCAATCAGCGCCCGGGTGATGGCCTGTCTTATCCACCAGGTTGCGTATGTAGAAAATTTAAAGCCTTTTTCATACTTGAACTTATCCACGGCCTTCATCAAACCTATGTTGCCCTCCTGAATAAGATCAAGTAATGGAAGCCCCCTGCCAACGTAATTCTTAGCGATATTTACGACAAGTCGCAGGTTCCTTGTTATCAACTCATTCTTTGCCTCAGTAACGAGAGCCCTCGCCTTTGTAATTCTGTCCCACTTGACTCTCAGATCATCGAGTCGTATCCCGGTTTCGGCTTCGACAGCGCGATAATCATTCTGAACATCTTTAGCAAGAGCGGACAATTTCATAGGATTGACGTCTTTTTTCTTTTTGTCGCATATTATTTTCTTAAGATCCTTCAATGTTCCGTGCCTAATAATTTTCCGATCGGCAATCTCAACCTTCCTCAAGAGGGTGTCAAGGATCTTAAGGCTCATAATCAAGGCCTCATCCGGCTTCTCTTCTTCAACCTCTTCTGTTGCTGCTGCTTCTTCTTCCGGAACTTCCAGGCTCTCCTCTATTTTTTTATAAAGAGGCATTGCAGTAACAATTTCCTTGATAATCTCTCTTCCTTCTTCCAATCTCTTGGCGAGTTCGGTTTCCTCATCCTTGGTAAGTATGGAAATATCGCCCATAGAATGGAAATACGCCTGTACAAGATCTTCAGTCTTTTCGTATTCCCCAGTTTCCTCTTCTTCAGGACCTTCTTCCTCGGAAATGCCGGGCTCTTCATAATCAACGACCTTCACCCCCATGTCCTGCAAGAGGTCCATAAGGTCTTCCAACTCATCCGGAGAGAAAAATTCCGAGGGCAGGGCATCGTTTATTTCATCATAGGTAAGTGTTCCCCTTCTCTTACCTATATCTATGATTTCTTCGAAGATATCCCTTTCTCTCATGTCACTCCTTCAATTTTCACTCTTCAACATTAGAAAATATAAGAAAAGGGCCATTAGACGGCCCTCTCTATGAAGATATTTTTTTTATATTCTACTACCTTTTTTTTTTTTGGCAAGGTTGTTTTTTTGACAACAGGAGGGAAATGAAATAAGGGTCAAGACACACGGTCAATTAGTACTGGTCAGCTGAACACATTGCTGTGCTTACACCTCCAGCCTATCGACGTGGTAGTCTACCACAGACCTTCAG